>JANJTY010000621.1 GCA_024710865.1 Lysobacteraceae bacterium
CGGCCTCGCCGTCACGGCTCCAGGGCAGGTCGTTGAGGATCTCCAGCTCGTCGCAGTCCTGGCCCATGCTGGTCACCACCTGCATGGAACGCGTGGCACGGACCGAGTAGTCCTTGTCGCCGACCTGCACCGGACGGAAGTCACAGCTGTGCGTCTCGCCCGGCTCGGCGGCCTCGGCGCTCTCGATGCAGACGACACCGGCGCGGGACAGGTCGCGCTCCTGGCGCTTGTCGAAGGCGGCGGCAAAGGCCGGGCTGGCCAGTATCGCCAGGCTCAGGCCCAGCAGGATCGGATGGTTCATGCGTGTCTCCCCCGTGGACGCAGCGCCGACCGACGCCGGCGCAAGCGCCCGATCATACGCTGCCGCCCGCGCGCGACAAGCGCGCCGCACCCGTCAGGGAGCGGCGCGCCGCCGGGACGCCGGCCCTAGTTGCAGACGTTCTGGTAGACGCAGGCCACCCACTGCGGGTTGTCGACGAAGGGATTGCGGTTGCCCTGGTAGCTCTGCACCGCATCGTTGCGCAGACGCTCGGCCTCGGTCACCGGGTCCTCCGCGTGCCACTGCAGCAGCACCGAGAGCGCGCCCATGTAGGCGACGCTGGCGTTGCCGCTGCTGGGGGTGACCAGCGAGAGGTTGTCGGTCAGGCGCAGGTCCGGTTCGCTCACGCCGGTGCCGCCGTGCGTGCCGCCCTCGTAGCGGATGTCCATGTAGAACATGGCGCGCGCCACATTGCCCTTGAGCCGACTCCAGACCTGCCAGATCGAACCGTTGCTCCAGTTCGAGTTGCCCGGGAAGCCGCCGCTGCCGCCGCCCTGGCCGGCATAGGCCTGGGTCGGGAACTCGGTGCAGCTGGCCGTGCAGTTGCCGAAGGGCAGGTTGCCGCGCGAGCTGTTGTAGGCGATGTCCGAGACCATCAGCATGTGCAGGTCGGTATAGGGGTAGTTGCCCGCGCCATCGTCGGGAAAGCCCAGCGACTTGGGCCAGGTGTGCTCACGGTTGTAGAAGGTGTTGCCGCCGCCGGCCTTGGCGTAGCTTGCGTTCTTGTAGATGTCGAGCACGCGCGAGGGATCGAGCGGATCCTGATCGGCGAACTCCAGCACGTCCCAGGTGTCCGTGGTCGAGGCGGTGTAGGGGATCTTGCTGTGGTCGTCGATCACCGCATGCAGCGAGCTGCGCAGGGCGCTGGCGCCGGTCGTGACCACGCCGGTGTAGTAGCCGCCCGGGCCGCCCACGCCACCGCCAGCGGCAGCCGTGTAGTCGGCGACCAGCGAAAGCCCGCTGAAGCTGGAATAGGCGCGCAGCATGACGTGCCAGGTGCCGGCCTGCGGCGTGGCGACGCTGCAGGTCTCGGCGTTCCCGCTCGCGTACGGGCGGCAGTCATAGCTGCTCGTGGTCGGCGCACTGCCGAACCGGACGTACAGGTCGGCATCGCCCGTGCCGCCGCTGCTGACGAAGCTGAGGTTGGTGGCGCCGCTCGGCACCTCGAAGGTGAAGGCGAGGCTGGTGCCGGTGCTGGCGGTGAGCGAGGTCTTGGCCACGCCCTTGCTGAGCACGCTGTCGCTGGGCGGGGGCGTGGTGCCACCGCCGCCGCCACTGGGCTCGGTGTAGCTGCCCAGCAGGCTGAGGCCGCTGAAACTGGTGTAGGCGCGCAGCAGGACATGGTAGGTGCCGGCCTGCGGACTGGCGAAGCTGCAGCTCTCCGCGTTGCCGCTCTTGTACGGGCGGCAGTCGTAGCTGCTCGTGGTCGGCGCGCTGCCGAACTTCACGTACAGGTCGGCATCGCCCGTGCCGCCGCTGCTGGCGATGACCAGGTTGCTCGCGCCAGCCGGGACGGTGATGGTGTAGCTCAGGCTGGCACCGGTCGCGGCCGACAGGTTGGTCACGGCGACGCCGTTGCTGAGCGTCGTTCCGCCGCTGCCGCCGCCACCGCCGCTGCCTCCGGCGAGGGTCTGGCCGGGGTTGCAGGCGCCGAAGCTGGCGGGTGCCGCGTCCTGCCAGGCGAACTGGGCGTAGCTGGTGCCGCTGCCGGCCAGCTGCAGGGAATACCCGACCGGGGTCGAGCTGGTCTCGGACTTTGGAATCTGGGTGCTGGCCAGGCCCGCGGCCGGACCATCGGCCGCCGTGAAGCCCCCTTCGTAGCTCAGGAACTGCACTACCTGGCCGCTGGCGTTGACCAGGGCGAAGCCATCCGGCGAGCCGTTCTGGATGCCGGCGACGTTGACCGTCACGGTGCCGTGGCCGCCGCACTGGTCGGCGGTCGTGCCGGACAGGCTCAGGGTCTGGTAGCGGCGTCCGTCGCCGCCGTTGTAGAGCGCGATGCTCCAGCCCGACAGGTTGGTGCCGGCCGGCGCGATGACTTCGATGCGCTCGCCGCTGTCGGTGTTGACGTTGTCGTAGTGGAATTCGTTGATGAAGACGTCGGCGCGTGCCTGCAGCGCAAAGCCGCACAGCAGCAGGCCGGCCAGCGGCCGGATCGCGGATCGGAAAGCCATCGATGTTCCCCGGTGGTGATGGTCGATCCGTGACCGTGGAATGCGCCCGCCTGCCGCTCCCCGGCAGGTTGGTCGCGCAGCCTACGGTCGATCCGTGACAGCCCCGTGGCGGGGCACCGTTTGCCATCCCGGCAGGCGGCGAAAGCGGCGGTAGTGTAGGGAACTGTGATTCGGATTCATAGTCCGTTCATGAATCTGTGAGACCGGACGCAGACAAGAGGCACAGATCATGGGCGGCCAAAGCCCCTTCGGCCGCACCGCCGCACTACGTGGCGGGCGGCCGCTGCCGCGGCGCGGCCAGCGGCGCCAGCGCCGGCAGCAGGCCGAACAGCAGCAGGCTGAGCCCGAACACGTGCTCCGGCGGGTGGTTTTCATAGGCCAGACCCCAGCCGGCCAGCGCCGCCAGCGCCGGGCAGGCCAGGCCGAGCAGGAACGCGCTGCGGTAACCCGGAAAGCGGCCGAGGAGGGCGGCCGACAGGCCGAACACCAGGGTGGCGACGAAGGCCAGGCCGAACGCGATGAGCACCGCCAGGGCCAGGTTCGTGCCCGCGCGCTCGGCCACCGCCAGCTGCATGGCGAGCAGGCCACCCGTGCAGCCCAGCAGGAAGGACAGGGGGCCCGGCATGCCGCTACGCGCCGTCGCCCATGTCTGCCCCGCGCTCGGCCAGCAGCGCGCGCAGGACGGCGCGGTGGCAGCGGGACTCGTCCTCACAGTAGCAGCCGAGCGACAGGTCGGTCTGGTGCGAGAGTGCCGCGAGCAGGTCCAGCGTGCGCGCCGCATCGGACCCAGCCATCTCGCTGCGGAAGCGCCGCTCGAAGCGGTTCCAGTCGGCGGCGTTCGCGGCGGCCTGGCCGAGTTTCATCGTCTCCGCGCTCGGGGCCAGATTGGGAAACCACACGTCGTACCAGTCCCGCAGGGCGAACTCGGCCTTGGGCACCCCGCGCGGCGGACGCCGCACGGTGCCGATGCGCAGGCCTTCGCTGGGCAGGCGCGGGGTGCCGAGCCGCACGATGCGCAGGCTCATGGAGAGTGCCTCTTCTTGGCACCCGGCAGGCCGGAGGCGTCGCGCCGCTTGATCGCGCCGCCGCGGCCGAGCGGGTGCACGGCATCGCGCGCCAGCGGTTGCATGAAGCGTGGGAATCGCATGGAACGCATCCCCTGGGAGATCCAGGCCGAGGCTAAGCCCGGCGCCGCGGCAAGGGAAGCGTGCCCCCGGCATCCGGTCAGTCAAGGTAGGGATCGGACGAAAGCTCCGCCAGCTCCTTTTCGGTCATCGTCGACATGATGCAGGCCAGCAGCGCCAGCACGGCCATGAACGTGGCACCGATGCCCACGTCCGCTGCCGGGCCCGGCCAGGCCAGCCCGAGTCCGTGCGCCAGGAAGATTCCGGGAATGAAGCAGGCGAACGCGGCGAGGAAGAAGCCGACCACCAGCACGCCGCCGCGCATGAGCGCGCTGCGCCCCCAGTGCAGGCGCGGATGGCCCCACCGCTGTGCGGCACCGGCGATGGTGGCCCGGCGCAGCAGGACCAGCAGCGGGATCCCCCGCCACGCCGCCGGCGCGAGCCCGAAGCCC
>JANJTY010000001.1 GCA_024710865.1 Lysobacteraceae bacterium
GTCGATGCCGTTGACGGTCAGCCGGACCCCAGAGTCGCTCACCATCTGGAATCTCACGGCCTGCTGCACGCCCTTCCCCCCGGGGAGGCGCAGCTCTGGGCTCCCCTCCCCCGACGGGAGTGGGGGTGGGGGTGAGGGGCGATTCGGAGCTTGAAACCGGAATCTCGCCCAAACCCTTAGTCACCCAGAAACAGTTCACCGACATCAAGGCGAACGTGGCGCAGTCCTCAGCCCCGACCGGCCCCCGCTTCACCCGCAGCCAGCTCGAAACCCACGCCGGCGGCCGCATCTCCGAACTCTTCGGCCCTGCGTTCGAAGCGCAGGATGGCTACACCCTGCAGGTGCGCATGCCGCAGCCGCCGCTGCTGCTGGCCGATCGCGTGCTGGGCATCGAGGGCGAGGCCGGCCGGCTGGGCACGGGGCGTATCTGGACCGAAACCGATGTGGGCGCCGATGCCTGGTACCTGCACCACGGCCGCATGCCGGGCGGGGTGATGATCGAGGCCGGCCAGGCCGATCTGATGCTGGTGTCCTGGCAGGGCATCGATGCGCACAACCGCGGCGAGCGCGTGTATCGGCTGCTCGGCTGCGAGCTGACCTACCACGGCGATCTGCCGCGCGTGGGCGAGACCCTGCGCTTCGACATCCGGCTCGACGGCCACGCCGCGCAGGGCGATGTGCGCCTCATGTTCTTCCACTACGACTGCGACAACGGCGGCCGCGCGCAGCTCTCGGTGCGCAAGGGCCAGGCCGGCTTCTTCACCGCGCAGGAGCTGGCTGAATCGGCCGGCTGCCTGTGGAGCCCGGAATCACAGGCCATCGTGCCCGATCCACGACTCGATGCGCCGACGGTAGCGACCGTACCCGCATCGCTGTCGCGCCAGCAGCTCGAAGCCTTCGCCGCGGGCGACACCGCAGCGGCGTTCGGCGAAGGATTCGAACTGGCGCGCACCCACACGCGCAGCCCCTCGATCCACGCCGGGCGCATGTTGCTGCTCGACCGCATCACCGCGCTGTCCGCCGATGGCGGCCCCTGGGGCCGCGGCTATCTGCGTGCCGAGCTCGACGTCCATCCGCAGCAGTGGTTCTTCGACGGCCACTTCAAGAACGATCCCTGCATGCCGGGCACGCTGATGTTCGAGGCCTGCCTGCAGGCCATGGCGGTTTACCTGGCCGCCTGCGGCTATACCCTGAAGCGCGACGCCTGGCGCTTCCAGCCGGTGCCGGAGCTTGCCTACCAGCTGCAGTGCCGCGGCCAGGTCATCCCCTCCTCCAAGTGCCTGGTCACCGAAGTCTTCGTGGAAGAGCGCATCGAAGGCCCGACGCCGACCCTCTACGCCGACCTGCTCTGCACCGTCGATGGCCTGAAGGCCTTCCACGCCCGCCGCGTGGCGCTGGAGCTGGTGCCGGACTGGCCGCTGGAATCCGATCCCGAGGCCGGGCGCGACGACCGCGGCCGCGCTGTCGCGGTGGTGGACGGCTTCGCCTTCGACCAGCGTGCGGTGCTGGCCTGCGCCCTGGGCAAACCCTCCACCGCCTTCGGCCCGATGTACCGCCGCTTCGACGGCCCCATGCGCGTGGCGCGCCTGCCCAGCCCGCCCTACCTCTTCATCAGCCGCATCGCCGAGGTGCACGGCCCGATTGGCATGATGAAGGCCGGCGCGCGCGTGGTCGCCGAGTACGACCTGCCCGAGGCGGTCTGGTACCTGGACGACAACGGCTCCCGGACCATGCCCTTCGCGGTGCTGCTCGAAGCCGCCCTGCAGCCCTGCGGCTGGCTGTCGAGCTATGTCGGCTCGGCCCTTACGGTCGACTCCGAGCTGGGCTTCCGCAACCTCGACGGCGAAGGCGAGGTGCTGGCCGAACTGCATGGCGGCGAGGGCATCCTGCGCACCGAGGTGGAGCTGACCGACGTCTCGGCCAGCGCCGGCATGATCATCGAGAGTTTTGCCGTGCGCTGCTGGCTGGGCGAGCGCGAGGTCTATCGCCTGCGCACCGTGTTCGGCTTCTTCCCGCCCGAGGCCCTGGCCAACCAGGCCGGCCTGCCGAAACAGGCGGCCCAGGCCGAACTGCTGGCGCGCGAGGGCGATGCGCTGATCGATCTCGACGCCGCGCCGCCGGCCTTCTTCGCCAGCACGCGCCCGCGCCTGCCCGGCCCGATGCTGCGCATGATCGACCGCATCGAAGGCTGGTGGCCCGAGGCCGGCGCCGCCGGCCTTGGCCAACTGCGGGCGGTGAAGGACATCGACCCCGGCGAGTGGTTCTTCAAGGCCCACTTCTTCCAGGATCCCGTGCAGCCCGGCTCGCTCGGCCTCGAAGCCATGCTGCAGGCCCTGCAGGCCGCCGCCCTGCTCAGGCAGCTCGACGCAGGCATCGCCGATCCGCGCTTCGAGTGCATCGGCCTGGGCCAGACGCACCGCTGGAAGTACCGCGGCCAGGTGCTGCCGCACAATCGCCGCGTCCACACCACGCTGGAGCTCACCGCGATCGAGCGCGAAGCGGTCGGCGTGCTGCTGCGCGCCGACGCCAGCCTGTGGGTGGACGGGATGCGGATCTACGAGGCGCAGGGCTTGAGCCTGCGCATCGTTCCTGGCGAAGCCTAAGGTGCCCGGAACCGAACGGGACGGCTAATCTGACGGACATGGACGCTTCGCTGACGGTCGCCCCCACCCCGATCTGGCTGCAGGTCGAACCCATCCGCAGCGTGCTGCGCCGCCTGCCCGTGGGCGTGAGCGACTGGCTCTCGCCCAGCGAGCGCGAGCGCTACGCCGGCCTGCGCGTGGCCTCGCGCGCCAACCAGTTCCTCGCCGGGCACTGGCTGGTTCGCGAAGGCCTGGCCACGCGCCATGGCGGCGAGCCTAGGGACTGGCCGCTGCGCGAACGCCGCAGCCTGCCGCCGCTGCCCGAGCGTGAGGACAGCCCGGCCCAGGTCTCGATCTCGCACAGCGGCGACTGGATCGCGGCGGCGGTGGCGGACGAGCCCATCGGCGTGGACCTCGAACAGCGTCGCCCGCGCGCCGGGCTGCTGGCCTTCGCCCACCTGCTGCGCGCCGAGGACGACCCGCCCGAGTTGGACGAGGACACCCTGCTGCAGCGCTGGGTGATCAAGGAGGCGTGGATCAAGCGCCATGGCTTCAGCGCCCTGCCCGAGCGCCTGGCGCGGATCGCCCTGCGCCGCTGCGCCGAGGCCGAGGCCACGGTGCGGCTGTGGGTGGGTGCGTCGTTCCATCTCGCGTTGGCCTGCGATGTCACCGGTTGCATCGGGGCTGTCGCCGAGACCGGCCCGTGCGAAGCCTGGCTCGCCGTGGCAACCGATGCGGAAGCGCGAGACCGGGCTGCGGCCCGCTCTGAGCCGGCAGCTACCAGCCTCTTGCCCTGAGAGACTCCCGAAGCACGCTGCAAGTGCGCTTCAGTCACTCGCCCCCGCGTCACGCTGCGCCCGGTCATCACGCGCGCGCCGCTGCATGGCCTGCGTGGGCACCTCCCACGATGGCGTCGTCGCGCGCGCGGCGGCGTCGTGCGCGCGCTCCGGCGCGGCGCCCGGACAGACGGCGCGCAAGGCCGTCGCCAGTTCGGTGGCAGTCGGACGCAACGCCGGGTCGCGCGCCAGGCAGCGCATCACCAGATCGCACAGGGCAGGCGGAAGGGGGGTGTCGCCCGCGGCCTGCTGCAGCGGACGCGCGTCCTCCTGCGTGATGCGGCGCAGCCAGGCCGGGAGATCCCCGCCTTCAGCGTGCTCGAAGGGAGGCGCACCCGACAGCATCTCGTAGCCGATCACGCCGATGGCGTAAACGTCGGCACGACCATCGTAGCTTTGCTCCAGGGCGCGTTCGGGCGCGATGTAGTCGGGCGTTCCCAGCAGGATGCCGGTGGCGGTCCGGCCCTGCACCAGGGGCGTCTGCTGCAGGCGCGCGATGCCGAAATCGATCAATCGCGGTACCTGCTGCCCGTCGCGCAGCTCAAGCAGGATGTTGGCGGGCTTGACGTCGCGGTGGACCAGGCCCGCGGCGTGGGCCGCGGCGAGGGCGTCGCACACCGGCGCCAGGATCGCCACGGTCTGCTCGGGGGCGAACCGGGGCGTACCGCGCATCGCCGCTTCCAGGGTCAGGCCTTCGACGTACTCCATCACGAGATAGGCGACGGCCTCCTGCCAGATCGCGAAGTCGTACACGGTGACGATATTGGGATGGCGCAGCGTGACGGCGGCCAGTCCCTCGGAACGGAAACGCGCCAGGGCCTGCTCACGGTCCTGTCCGGCGGCGGGCCGCAGGACCTTGACCGCCACCGTGCGGCCCAGTTCGAGCTGGGTGGCGCGGTAGACCGTGCCGAAGCCGCCGGCGCCCAGCCTGGCCTCGATGCGGTAATGCCCGTCGATCGTCTCGCCCACCAGGGCGTCGTTCAGCGCCTTGAAGATGGCATCGGCGCGCCGCGAGGAGGCTTCCACCTCGCGGTGCTTGACCAGCAGCTCGCGCGTGCGCTCGGCGACCAACGCCTCCAGCGCCGCCTTCTCGCGCACCACCTGCCGCGTGCGCCAGTGCAGCACGGCCCAGAGCAGACCCAGCCCGCCCAGGGCATACAGCGCATAGGCCCAGACGCTCAGCCAGGGCGGCGGTGGCAGCACGAAGTCGAACGTACCCGCCTCGCCCACGCTGCCATAGACGTCCTCGACCCGCACCTGGAAGCGGTAGGTTCCCGCGCCGAGATTGGTGTAGTCGCGGTAGACCTCGCGGCTGAGCGGCGACCAGTCGGGATCGAGCCCGTCCAGCCGGGTCTGGTAGCGGTTGCGGTCGACACCATCCAGCGCTGCCGCAGCGAACTCGAAGCGCAGGGCATCACGCCGCCAGGGCAGACGCGGCTCTCCGTGAGGACCGGCGCCCGCGAAGACCTGCTCGCCATCGGGCGCGATCACCCGCCGTACCAGGGCCCGCGGCGGAGCGCCGCGCGTCTTCGCGCGCCCGCTTTCGAAGCGCACCAGGCCCTCCGCGCCGCCCAGCCATACGGTGCCGTCGAGATCGGCATGCAGTGCGAAGGCCGAGCGGCCGTGCAGCGGACGCAGGGACGCTGCGTCCCACCGATAGCCGCCCTGCGGCGCGGGAAGCGCGAGCCCGCGTCCACCGAGCGGTCCCGCGTCCAGCACGATGCGCCCGTCCGGCAGTTCGATCAGCGGGTTGACCAGAAACGGTCCGCCGGGAACGAGTTGGGCGAAGTCGGGATGCGGAGTCCACCTGGCCTGCGCAGCGTCGAATCGCAGCAGCCCGGCGAAGCTGCCAACGAGCACCTCGCCGGCGACGGCGTAGACGTTGTTGTTGTTCATGGTCGGCAGGCCGTGTTCCAGCCCGAAGCGCTCGACCGTCACTGCGGCCGAAGCGCCCCCCGTCCACTCCGGCGGGAAACGCGCTCGCAGCACGCCCTGCGCCTGGGTGCCGATCCAGATCGATCCATCCCGATCCGCCAGCAGCATGCGGGCGTGCTCGGGCAGGTCCGGAACGCTGCCCTCGTCGATCCATTGCCCACCTTCGCGCCGGATAGAGGCCAGGCCATCCACGAGGCCCACGAGCACGCGGTTCGCGTCCCCGGGCCAGCGCAGCAGGCTGTTGCTGGGCTGGCTGGAGGCTCGAACCAGAGCCAGGCGTTCGCCGTCCCAGGCGTACACGCCAGCGATGTTCGCGATCAGCAGTTCACTGCCCAGGTCGAGCATCTGCCAGGTCTGTCCTGCGATGCCTTCGATCGGCTTGAAGCGCCCGTCGCGCAGGCGCGCGAGTCCGAGATGGGTGGCGGCGTACAGGTCGCCGCGAAAGCGCTGCAGTCCGAACACCGAGCCGGTCAGCCCGTGTCCCTCGTCGAAGTAGGACAGCGGCGATTCGATCTCCACCCGCACCAGACCGTTTTCGGTCGCCAGCCAGAGCCCGCCCTGCCGGTCCTGCTGCAGCGCGTAGATGGTGTCCGAGGGAAAGCCACTGGCCTTGCC
>JANJTY010000081.1 GCA_024710865.1 Lysobacteraceae bacterium
ACCTCGATGCGCCCTGGTACGACCCGGCGCGCAGCGGCCAGGGCCTGATCGTCTCGACCAGCGGCGCGCGCTTCGGCGCCTTCATGGCCGGCTGGTTCACCTACGACACCGAAGGCGCGATCGACGACGCCGACGCGCAGCACTGGTTCACCCTGCAGGGCCCGCTGCCCACGGCCTACGGCGAAGCGACGCCGGCCACGATCTTCCGCAGCATCGGCGGCTCGTCCGCGGGCGATGCGACGCGCAATACGCATGCGGTGGGACAGGCCCTGCTCACCGTGCACGACTGCGCGCATGCCACCCTCGAGTACGTGTTCGACGACACGCCGGTCGCGGGCGCCTTCGCCAACCGCAACCGCAGCATGGACCTGCAGCGGCTGGATGCCTGCGTCGACTGACCCAGGCCCGGGGCGCGGTCCTATCCGGCCGCGCCCCTGCAGATCCGCACTACGCGAACCGTCGCCGCTGCGGTATAAAGCCGCCCCCTGCACCGGAGCGAGCGGCGATGAGTCATGCGATCGAACTGCGCGGCCTGCACAAGTCCTTCGGGCCCAAGCGCGCGGTGCAGGATCTGCACCTGGAGATCCCGCGCGGCGCGCTCTACGGCATCATCGGGCCGAACGGCGCGGGCAAGTCCACCAGCCTGCGCATGATCCTCTCGATCCTGTTCCCGGATGCCGGCTCGATCGCGGTGCTGGGTCGGCCTTCGGCGCTGGAGGCCAAGGACCGCATCGGCTACCTGCCGGAAGAGCGCGGCGTCTACCGCAAGATGAAGGTGGGCGAGTTCCTGCGCTACATGGGCGCGCTGAAGGGCGTGGCGCGCGCGCAGGTGAGCGCGCGGGTCACGACCTGGCTGGAACGCGTCGGCCTGGCCGAGGTGGCCGGCAAGAAGTGCGAAGAGCTGTCCAAGGGCATGCAGCAGAAGGTGCAGTTCATCGCTGCGGTGATCCACGAACCCGAGCTGCTGATCCTGGACGAGCCCTTCAGCGGACTCGACCCGGTCAACATGCGCCTGCTCAAGGAGCTGATCCAGGCCGAGCACGCGCGCGGCTGCACCGTGCTGTTCTCGACCCACGAGATGCACCAGGCCGAGAAGCTCTGCCAGCACATCGTGATGTTCAACGACGGGCGCAAGGTGCTCGACGATCCGCTCGCCGCCATCCTCGCCCGCCACGCGCCGCGCGCGCTGCACTTCGAGCCGCTTGATGCGTCGGTCGACGTGACACTGGCATTGCGCGACCTCACCGCGATCGAGTCGATCGAGCGCGAGGAGCAGCGCTGGCGCCTGGGCCTGGCCGAAGGCGCCGACCTTGCCGATGCGACCCGCGCGGTGGTGGCGCGCGTGGCGCCGGCGAAGCTCGAACTGCAGCGGCCCTCGCTGGAGGACATCTTCGTTTCCATCGCCACCGGACAGGAGCGCGCGGCATGAACCGGATCCTGCAGATCGCCTGGCGCGAGTTCCTCGCCACCGTGCTGAGCAAGGGCTTCCTGCTCGGCCTCGTGCTGGTGCCGGTGATGATGGCCCTGGTTGCCCTGATCATCCCGTGGCTGGTGAAGCAGGAGCAGGACCTGCGCTTCGAGGGCCAGGTGCTGGTGCTCGACCCCAGCAGCCGCATCGCGCCTGCCCTGCGCGCCCAGCTCGCGCCCGAGGCCTTCGCCGAACGGCGCCTTGAGGCGGAGCGGCGCATCGCCCAGGCCATGCCCGACTCGATGCGCGGCCTGGCCGCCGCGCAGCCGGCCCAGGCCGCACTGGGCGAGGGCATCGAACGGATGCTGGGCGAGGTGCCGCAGATCGAGGTCGTCGAGCTTCCGGCGGGGGCCGATGCCGAGGCGACCAAGGCCTCGCTGCGGCCCGAGGGCACGTCGAAGGGCGGCCGCATCGCCCTGCTGCAGTTCCACCCCGATGCGCTCGCGCCGGCGGCCGATGCCGCCGATGGCGCGCTCGGCAGCTACGAGTTCTTCGTGCGCGATGGGCTCGAGGACCGCGTGGTCGACGCGCTGCGCAGCGCCGCGCGCCAGGCCCTGATCGAAACCCGCATGGCCGAGCGCCAGCTCGACGCGAAGGAGATCCGCGAGCTGACCCGCGTGCCGCACGTGCCGGCGCGCAAGATCGGCGCGCAGGGCGAGAAGTCCGCCAGCGAGGTCGCCGCGCGCCTCTTGCCGATGGCCTTCATGATGCTGATCTTCATCGCGGTGATGACCGCGGGCCAGCACCTGATGACCTCCACCATCGAGGAGAAGTCGAGCCGGGTGGTCGAGGTGCTGCTGGCGGCGGTCTCGCCGCAGCAGCTGATGGCCGGCAAGATCCTCGGCCAGCTCGCGGTGGCCAGCCTGATGCTGGCGCTGTACGGCGGACTCGGCCTGCTCGCCCTCACCACGCTGGCCGTGGTTGGCGTGCTCGATCCGCTGCACCTTCTCTACCTGATCGTGTTCTTCCTGATCGCCTTCGTCACCCTGGCCTCGCTGATGGCGGCGATCGGCGCGGCGGTGAACGAGATGCGCGAGGCGCAGTCGCTGCTGATGCCGGTGGTCCTCACCCTGACCCTGCCGATGATGCTGTGGATGCCGATCACGCGCGATCCGAACGGCGCGTTGGCGACCATACTGAGCCTGACGCCGCCGGTCAGTCCCTTCGTCATGCTGCTGCGCATCACCTCCAGCGCGCCGCCGCCGGTCTGGCAGATCCTGCTCTCGATCGCGCTCGGCATCGCCGGCGTGTTCGCCGCGATCTGGTTCGCCGGCAAGGTCTTCCGCGTCGGCCTGCTGATGCACGGCAAGCCGCCCAACCTCGCCACCCTGTGGCGCTGGGTGCGGATGGCCTAGCGCGCAGCGCACGACCTGCAGGAGCGGCTTCAGCCGCGACCGGGTCTCCACGCTCGCCTGGACATGGTCGGGGCTCGAGCCCCTCCTGCAGGCGCGCGCCGGTGACGCGCATGGCTCGGCCGCGCACGGTGGATCGACAAGCCCCTGGCCCGGATAGGCAAAGCGCCTCCGGGCCACGAACCGCCGTGAGCCACGTTGGGCGCGCGCTCAGGCGTCCATCGGCAACCGCCTTCCCAGCCACAGCCGGTACACCGCCGGGATCACGAACAAGCTGAGCAGCGGCGCCGAGAGCATGCCGCCCAACATCGGCGCGGCGATGCGCTGCAGGGTGGCCGCGCCGGTGCCTTCGGTCAGCAGGATCGGCGCCAGTCCGACCAGCAGGGTCAGCACGGTCATGGCCTTGGGTCGGACCCGCATCACCGCGCCCGTCTCCAGCGCCGCATCGAGCTGCCGGCGCGACTGCAGCTGCCCGGTCTCGCGCGCCTCCGCCACCGCGCGTTCGAGATACAGCAGCATGACCACGCCGAACTCCGCCGCCACGCCGAGCAGGGCGACGAAGCCGACCGCCACCGCGACCGAGAGCTGGAAGTCCAGGGCCCAGACCAGCCAGATGCCGCCGATCGCCGAGAGCGGCGCGGTGAGCATGACGAGCAGGGCCTCGCCCCAGCGCCGGAACACGAAGTAGAGCAGGACCAGGATGATGGCGAGCGTCGCCGGTACCGCGACCGACAGGCGCTCGGCCGCGCGCACCAGGTACTCGTACTGGCCGGTCCAGGACAGGCTGACACCGGAGGGCAGAGCCAGTCCTTCCGCCAACGCGGCCTCGGCGCGGCGGATATAGCCGAGCAGATCGTTGCCCTCGATGTCGACGAAGACCCAGGCAGTGAGGCGCGCGTCCTCGCTGCGGATCATGGCCGGGCCTTCGGCGATGCGGATCTCGGCCAGGCGCCCCAGCGGCACCGACACGCCGGAGGGCGTGGTGACGCCGAGCTCGGCGAGCGACTCGGGGCTGTCGCGCACCTCGGACGGCAGGCGCAGCGCGACCGGGAAGCGGCGCCGACCGTCGTAGGCGGTGGCGACCTGGGCGCCGCCCACGGCCTGCCCGAGCCAGGCCATGAAGGCCTCCATCTCCAGCCCGTAGCGCGCCAGCTCGGCGCGGCGCGGCACGATCTCCAGCGTGCGTGCCGCGGCGGCGCGGTCGGCGAAGGCCGAGCGCGTGCCGGGCACCTCGCCAAGGACGGCCTCGACCTGCTGCGCGAGGCGGGTGAGCTGCTGCAGGTCGTCGCCCGAAAGGCGCACGCCCAGCGGCGTGCGCACGCCAGTCGACTGCATGTCGATGCGGGTGCGGATCGGCTGCACCCAGGCATTGGTCAGGCCCGGCACGCGCACGCGCGCGTCGAGTTCGGCGATCAGGTCGTCCATCGTCAGCCCCGCGCGCCACTCGTCCTGCGGCTTGAGCCGGATGGTGGTCTCGAGCATGGACAGCGGCGCCGGATCGGTGGCGCTGTCGGCGCGGCCGGCCTTGCCGAACACGCTCAGCACCTCGGGCGTCTCCCGGATCAGGCGGCTGGTCTGCTGCAGCAGCTCCTGCGCCTTGCCGGGCGAGATGTCGGGCAGGGTGGTGGGCATGTACATCAGGTCGCCCTCCTCCAGCTGCGGCATGAACTCGCTGCCGAGCTGGCGCAGCGGCCAGAGCGTCGCTGCGCCGACCAGCAAGGCCAGCACCAGGGTGGCGAGCGGGAAGCGCAGCACGCCGCGCAGCAGCGGGCGGTAGGCCGCGATCATCGCGCGCGAGCTCCACTGCTCGTGCTCGCCGCGGATGCGCCCGCGCACCAACAGCGCCATCAGCACGGGCCCAAGCGTGATCGCCAGCACCGCCGCGGCCAGCATGGCCCAGGTCTTGGTCCAGGCCAGCGGCGCGAACATGCGCCCTTCCTGCGCCTCCAGCAGGAACACCGGCAGGAAGCTGAGCGCGATGATCAGCAGCGAGAAGAACACCGCCGGCCCGACCTCGACCGCGGCCGCGCCGACCAGGCGCAGGCGTTCGGGTTCGTGCGGCTCGCGCCCCTCGGCGAGGCGGAAGCGCTCGATGTGCTTGTGCGCGTTCTCGACCAGCACGATCGCGGCATCGACCATGGCGCCGATGGCGATGGCGATGCCGCCGAGCGACATGATGTGCGCGTTGATGCCCTGCAGCCGCATCAGGGCCAGGGCCGCGAGCACGCCCAGCGGCAGCAGCAGTACGGCGACCAGGGCCGAGCGCGCGTGGCCGAGGAACAGCAGGCAGACCAGGGCCACGACCAGCACCTCCTCGACCAGCTTGGTGGCGAGGTGGTCGACCGCGCGCTGGATCAGGGCCGAGCGGTCGTAGACCGTGACGATCTCGACGCCCTCGGGCAGGCCGGCGCGCAGCTGTTCGAGCCGCGCCGTGACCGCCTCGATCACCGCGCGCGCGTTCTGGCCGTGGCGCATCACCACGATGCCACCCACCACCTCGCCTTCGCCGTCCAGCTCGGCCATGCCCTGGCGCGGCCCGGCGCCGAAGCGGATCTCGGCCACGTCGCCCAGCAGCACCGCGGCGCCGTTGTGGTAGACGCCGGTCGGCACCGCGCGCAGGTCCTCGAGCGAGCGGATGAAGCCGATGCCGCGCAGGCTGTATTCGGCCTCGGCCAGCTCGATCACCGAGCCGCCGGACTCGGCGCTGGCGGCGCGGATGCGCGCCGCGACCTGGTCGAAGCCGAGGCCGAACTGGCGCAGCCGGAGCGGATCGACGATGGCCTGGAACTGGCGCTCCAGCCCGCCCACGGTCGCGATCTCGGCCACGCCGGGCAGGGCCTGCAGCTCGAGCTTGAGGTACCAGTCCTGCAGCGCGCGCAGCTCGGCGATGTCGCTGCGACCGCTGCGGTCGACCAGGGCGTACTGGAAAACCCAGCCTACGCCGGTGGCGTCCGGACCGAGCGCGGGCTCGACGCCCGCGGGCAGCTCGCCGCGCGCCTGGGTCAGGTACTCCAGCACGCGCGAGCGCGCCCAGTAGGGATCGGTGCCGTCCTCGAACAGCACGTAGACGAAC
>JANJTY010000115.1 GCA_024710865.1 Lysobacteraceae bacterium
TGGCCTCCTTCTCGACGTAGGGCGCGGCGCCCAGCACGCGCGCGTCCTGGCGCGCGAGTTCGACCGCCTGCGGCCAGTCGCGCAGCGGCTCGCCGGCACCGCTGATGGTGGCGTGCGCGACCATGCCGAGGATGCGGCTGCGCAGTTCGTCGCCGAAGCCGTTCATCACCGAAAGGGTCGTGATCAGCGCGGTGACCCCCACCGCGATGCCGAGCATCGAGGCGGCCGAGATGAAGGAGATGAAGTGGTTGCGGCGCTTGGCGCGGGTGTAGCGCAGGCCGATGGCGAGGGTCAGGGGCTGGAACATCGAGGCCTCAACCGCCCAGGCCAGCGAGGGTGGATTCACCGCCGTGGCCGAAGCGCCGACGCAGGGCGCGGCGCTGCGACTCCGGCAGGGCGTCGGGCCAGAGCGTGCGCCGCACGCAGCGTTGCGCCACATCGCGCCAGGCGAGCAGGACGAAGGGACCGCGAAAGCGGACCGACTGCAGCGTCACCGGGGTTTCCTCCTCGTCCTCGATCAGGGTGGCGTCCTCGCCGAGGGCGCGCAGCAGCAGGGTCTGCGGCCGCCGCCGCCCTTCGCGCCAGGCCAGCCAGCACGACCAGACCAGGGCCAGGCCTGCGACCGCGAGCGCGAGCGGAAAGTTCAGCGCCGAGCGCATCACCGCCACCACGCACAGGCCGCCGGCCAGCATCAGGCAGCCCGCCAGCAGGCGCGAGGCGGCGAGGTCACAGCGGCAGGTCGGCGATGCGCCGGACGAGTCGGGCAAGCGCGGGGTCCTCGGGCTGTTCGCGTCCCATGAACCAGCGCCAGAGCCGATCGTCTTCGCTCGCCAGCAGGCGCTGGAAGTCGGCCCGCTCGGCCGGGCTCGCCAGTCCCCAGCACTGGTCGAGGTAGCGCAGCATGAGCTGGTCCAGCTCGCGCATGCCGCGTCGGCTGCGCCAGCGCAGGCGGGACAGTTCGGCCGACTCGTCCATGGCGCCGGACCGAAGGCTCAGAGCGAGCGCCGCTGCAGCATCAGCTTCTTGATCTCGCCGATGGCCTTGGCCGGATTCAGGCCCTTGGGACAGGTCCGGGTGCAGTTCATGATGGTGTGGCAGCGGTAGAGCTTGAACGGATCCTCCAGATCGTCCAGGCGCGCGCCGGTGTCCTCGTCGCGCGAATCGATGATCCAGCGGTAGGCCTGCAGGAGGATGGCCGGGCCGAGGTAGCGGTCCCCATTCCACCAGTAGCTCGGGCAACTGGTCGAACAGCAGGCGCAGAGGATGCATTCGTAGAGGCCGTCGAGCTTCTTGCGGTCTTCCGGCGACTGCAGGCGCTCGCGATCCGGCGGCGGCGCGCTCTGCGTGCGCAGCCAGGGCTTGATCGAAGCGTACTGGGCATAGAAGTGGGTGAGATCCGGCACCAGATCCTTCACCACCGGCATGTGCGGCAGCGGATAGATCGGCACCTCCTTGCCACGGCACTCGTCGATGCCCTTGGTGCAGGCCAGGGTGTTGGTGCCGTCGATGTTCATCGCGCAGCTGCCGCAGATGCCCTCGCGGCAGGAGCGGCGGAACGTCAGCGTGGGGTCGATCTCGTTCTTGATCTTGATCAGCGCGTCCAGAACCATCGGCCCGCAGCTGCCCATGTCGACCTCATAGGTATCGACGCGCGGATTGGCGGTGTCGTCCGGGTTCCAGCGGTAGACCTTGAAGGTGCGCACCTCGCCCTTCGGGTTCTGCACCGGGAAGTGCTTGCCCTTGGTGACCTTGGAGTTCCTGGGGAGGGTGAACTCAGCCATTGCTGTTTCCGTGATTCGGGATTGGTAACGCTGGGATTCGGGATTCGGGATTCGGGATTCGGGATTCGTCAGAAGCGGGGCAAGGCACGCTGGTGAGCTTTTGATCTTGCTCTGGCGAATCCCGAATCCCGACTCCCGAATCCCGGCCTCAATAGGTTCTGGCTTTCGGCGGCACCACCTCGACCTCGTCGGTCAGGGTGCGCATGTGCACCGGACGGTAGTCGAGGCGGGTCCTGCCCTGCTCGTCCACCCAGCACAGGGTGTGCTTGTGCCAGTTGATGTCGTCGCGCTCGGGGAAGTCCTCGTGCGCGTGGGCGCCGCGCGATTCCTTGCGGTTCTCGGCCGAGACCATGGTGGCGACGGCCTGGCCCAGCAGGTTCTGCAGCTCCAGCGTCTCGATCAGGTCGGAGTTCCACACCAGCGAGCGGTCGGAGATGCCGACGTCGGCGAAGCCGGCGTGGACCTCGGCGATCTTCTTCACCCCGTCCTTCAGCGACTCGGCGGTGCGGAACACGGCGGCGTGGTCCTGCATCACGCGCTGCATGCGGTTGCGGATCTCGGCCGTGGGCGTGCCGCCCTTGGCGTTGCGCAGGCGGTCGAGGTTGGCGAGGGCCTGGTCGCAGGCCGAGGCCGGCAGCGTCTTGTGCGGGCCATTCGGCTTGATCGTCTCGGCGCAGCGGTTGGCAACGGCACGGCCGAACACGCCGAGGTCGAGCAGGGAGTTGGAGCCCAGCCGGTTGGCGCCGTGCACCGAGACGCAGGCCGCTTCGCCGATCGAGTAAAGGCCCGGCACGACCGTGTCGGGGTCGCCGTCCTTGAGTGTCACCACTTCGCCGTGGTAGTTCGTCTGCAGGCCGCCCATGTTGTAGTGCACCGTGGGCAGCACCGGGATCGGCTGCTTGGTGACGTCGACGCCGGCGAAGATCCTGGCGGTTTCGGCGATGCCCGGCAGGCGCTCGTGGATCACCTCGGGGCCGAGGTGCTGCAGGTTAAGATGGATGTGGTCGGCGTGCTCGCCGACGCCGCGACCCTCGCGGATCTCGATCGTCATCGAGCGGCTGACCACGTCGCGCGAGGCGAGGTCCTTGGCGTTGGGCGCATAGCGCTCCATGAAGCGCTCGCCCTTGGAATTGGTGAGGTAGCCGCCTTCGCCGCGCACGCCCTCGGTGATCAGGCAGCCGGCGCCGTAGATGCCGGTGGTATGGAACTGCACGAACTCCATGTCCTGCAGCGGCAGGCCGGCGCGCAGGGCCATGCCGCCGCCGTCTCCGGTGCAGGTGTGGGCCGAGGTGGCGCTGAAGTAGGCGCGGCCGTAGCCG
>JANJTY010000138.1 GCA_024710865.1 Lysobacteraceae bacterium
AGCGAAGGCTTCGAGACCGGCGCCTACCTGACCGAGGCGCGCGTGCCGGCCGAGAGCAAGGTGGTCGGCATGCGCGTGCGCCAGGTCGAGGCAGCGCTGGAGGCGTCCGGCGCGCAGATCGTGGGACTGGTGCGCAACGACGTGCAGGTCAACGCGCCGCACCCCGGGCGGCTGCTGCGCACAGACGACATCCTCATCGTGGAGGCCGAGGCCGAGGCGCTGTCCGGGCTGCTGTCCAGCCTTGGACTCAAGCTGGCAGAGGATCGCCCCGAGGTGGCGCGCGATGGCGCGGCGGCGGGCAGCGGAAGCGATGCCGTCCAGCGTGAAGCACCAGGCGACGCGGCCGGCCGCAGCGAACGCGCGGCCTCGGACGAAGCGACCCTGGCGGAACTGGCGGTCCTGCCGGCCTCCGCCCTGGTCGGGCGCTCCGCCAGCGACATCCTGCTGCGCACGCGGTATGCCATCAACCTGCTGGCGGTATCGCGCCAGGGCAGCCGCGCGATCGCGCGCCTGCGCACGATGCCGATCGAGGCCGGCGACGTGCTGCTCCTGCAGGGCCCGCCCGAGGCGCTGGCGGAGTTCGCGCTCAACTTCGGCTGCGTGCCGCTGGCCGAGCGCGCCTTGCGCATTCCCGATCCGCGCCGGGCCTGGCTGTCGGCCGGCGTCCTCGGGCTGGCTATCCTGTGCACCGCGATTGGGCTGCTGCCGGCCGCGGTGGCCTTCGCCGCCGCCGTGCTGGCTTCGATGGTCCTGCGCACGGTCCAGCCGCGTGCCGTGTACGACGCCATCGACTGGCCGGTGATCGTGCTGCTCGGTGCGCTGATCCCGGTGGCGGCGGCCATGGAGACCAGCGGCGCGGCCGACCTGCTCGCGCGCGTCCTGCTCGACACCCTGGCGCAGGGCAATGCCGTGCTCGCCCTGGTACTGGTGCTGGTGGTCACGATGACCCTGTCGGACCTGATGAACAACGCCGCCACCGCGGCGGTGATGTGTCCGATCGCGTTGGGCGCGGCCAGCCGGCTCGATGTGGCGGCGGATCCCTTCCTCATGGCGGTCGCGATCGGCGCGTCCTGTGCCTTCCTCACGCCGATCGGGCACCAGAACAACACCCTGATCCTGGGGCCCGGCGGGTTGCGCTTCGGCGACTACTGGCGCCTGGGCCTGCCGCTGGAACTGGTGGTGCTGGCCGTGTCGGTGCCGATGCTGCTCTGGGTGTGGCCGCTGTAGCCACGGGTCGGGCAGTCGGCGTTCTGCAGGGCCGCACCGGACCCGCCCGGCTCGCGGCGCGTCGGCATGCGCCGCCGGAGCCGTTTGCCACGGGTCGCGGATGCACCCGCTCGGTCTCGTCTGAACTGAAATAAATCAATCCGATAGCGAACTTTTCTGACGTCGCATTCAACATCCGCCGCATCGCCGTTCGGGACCTGTTCCGACCGGTGGTGCGAGACTGCGGCCCACCGAACCCGAATGGAGGCCTCCCATGAAGCGCACCCCGTCCCTCATCATCGGACTCGGCCTGCTCGCCGGTCTCGGCCTGGCCGCGCCCCTCCAGGCGCGCGAACAGATCGATTGCAAGATGCGGTTTTCGACCAGCGGTTGGTCGATCTTCTACAAGACCGCCAGCGGCACCGGCACGGTGACCTGCACCAACGGTCAAAGCCTGGCGGTGCGGATCCGCGCCAAGGGCGGCGGCCTGACCGTGGGCAAATCCAGCATCGAGAACGGCGTCGGCGAGTTCTCCGGTGTCTACAGCATCAATGAAGTGCTGGGCAGTTACGCCACGGCCGAGGCCCACGCCGGCGCGGTCAAGTCGGCCAAGGGCCAGGTCATGACCAAGGGCGAGGTCTCGGTCGCGCTGTCCGGCACCGGGCGCGGTTGGGACCTGGGCGTCGCCTTCGGCAAGTTCCAGATCCTCAAGCGCTGAGGCCGGACGTCGCCGCCAGCCTCCCGAACCTCAGGGCGTGGTGAGCGTCGCGGCCTGCGGCGCCGCGGCGCTCGCCCCGAACTGCAGGCGCGCCAGCTCGGCATAGAGCCCGCCCTGCGCGACCAGTTCCTCGTGCCGGCCGCTGGCGACGATGCGTCCCTCGTCCATCACGATGATGCGGTCCGCGTTCAGTACCGTGGCCAGCCGATGCGCGATGACCAGGCTGGTGCGGTCCTGCATCAGGCGTTCGAGCGCGGTCTGGATGGCGCGCTCGCTCTGCGCGTCGAGCGCACTGGTGGCCTCGTCCAGCAAAAGGATCGGCGCGTCCTTCAGCACCGCGCGGGCGATGGCGATGCGCTGCTGCTGGCCGCCGGAGAGGCGCGCGCCGCGCTCGCCGAGGTAGGTGGCGTAACCCTCCGGCAGCGCCGCGAGGAAGCCATCGGCCTCGGCCGCCCGGGCGGCTTCGACCACGTCGGCATCGCTGGCATCGAGGCGCCCGTAGCGGATGTTGTCGAAGGCGTTGGCGCCGAAGATGACCGGGTCCTGCGGCACCAGCGCGAGGCGTGCGCGCAGTTCGGTCGGGTCCAGCTCGCGCAGGTCGATGCCGTCGAGGGTGATGCGGCCGGCCTCGGGATCGTGGAAGCGCAGCAGCAGCTGCAGCACCGTGCTCTTGCCCGCACCGCTGGGGCCCACCAGGGCAACGCGCTCGCCCGGCGCGAGGCTGAGATCGAAGCCGTCCAGGGCCGGCGTGTCGGGGCGCGACGGGTAATGGAAGCGCACGCCCTCGAAGCGGATCGCGCCGCGCAGCGGCTGCGGCATCGGTCGCGGCCGGGCCGGTGCCTGCACGCGCGGCTGCTCGGCCAGCAGTTCGCCGATCCGGCTCATGCCGCCGGCGGCACGCTGCACCTCGCTCCAGACTTCGGTGAGGGCGCCGACCGAGCCCGCGCCCAGCACCGCGTACAGCACGAACTGGCTGAGCACGCCGGCGCTGAGCGTGCCCTGCGCCACGTCCTTGGCGCCGAGCCAGAGCACGGCGGTGATCGCGCCGAAGACCAGGGTGATGACCACGGCGGTGAGCAGGGCCTGGGTCCGGACCCGGCGCCGGGCCGAGGCGAAGGCGGCCTCGACGGCGCCGCCGAAGCGCTGGGCTTCGTACGACTCGCGCGCGTAGCTCTGCACCGTGTGCATGGCGTTGAGGGTCTCGCCGGCGCGTGCATTGGCGTCGGCCGTGCGGTCCTGGCTCTCGCGCGAGCGCTTCTGCACGCGGCGGCCGAAGAGCACGATGGGCAGCACGGTGAGCGGGATGCCGATCGCGGCCAGGCCCGCCAGACGCGGGCTGGTCACCGCCAGCATGATGGCCGAGCCGCTGAGGGTCACCACGCTGCGCAGCGCCACCGAGGCGCTCGATCCGACCACGGTGCGCAGCAGCTCGGTGTCGGCCGACAGGCGCGAGATCAGCTCGCCGGTGCGGGTGCGCTCGAAGAAGGCCTGGTCCAGCGTCATCAGGCGCTCGTAGACGCGCCGACGCAGGTCGGCCGCGACGCGTTCGCCCAGCAGGCTGACGAAGTAGAAGCGCGCCGCGGTGGCGAAGGCCAGCACCAGGGCGACGCCGAGCAGGGCGGCGAAGTAGCGGTCGATCGCCGCCGGGTCCTCGCTGCCGAAGCCGCCGTCGATCATGTAGCGCACCGCGACCGGCAGGCTCAGGGTGGCGGTCGAGGACAACGCGAGGAAGGCCAGCCAGGCCGTGATGAGGCCGCGGTAGCGGCGCGCATGCGGCCACAGCGCGGCAAGCGCAGTCAGCGGGCGGCGCAGGGGCGGGCTGCTGTCGATGTCGGTCTGATCGCTCAAGAGTCGTGGTCGTCTGGAGGCAGTGGCCGCTGCCGCGCCGTGCGCGGAATCCGGCGCGGCCGGATCAGGAATCGGCGGCGAGCCGGAGCCGGCCCTGGCCGCGGGTGGCGTCGCGAAGGGCCTCGGCCAGCGGCCGCGCATTGTCGCAGGGAATGCGCGCATGCAAAACGAGGCCGTCCGCGCTGTACTGCTCGTCCAGCTTCTCGCCGCTGAACTGGGCCAGCAGGGAATGCAGGTTGCCCGCATGCTCGAAGCCAGCCCCGAGCCAGGCCTCGACCGTGTCGATGATGCGCGTGCGCGGCGCGCCGCGCAGGCACTCGGCTGCGGCGCCGCCATAGGCGCGCACCAGGCCGCCCGCGCCGAGCTTGATGCCGCCGAACCAGCGCGTCACCACCACCATCACGCCGTCCAGGCCCTGGCCCTCGATCGCAGCCAGTATGGGCCGTCCGGCGGTGCCCGCGGGTTCGCCATCGTCGCTGAAGCGGTAATGCTGGCCGATGCGGTAGGCCCAACAGTTGTGCGTGGCGGACGGCTCGGCCACTTCGTCCAGGAAGGCCAGCGCCTCCTCCGGGGTTGCGACCGGCGCGGCCTGGGCCAGGTGGCGACTCTTCTTGACTTCGAGCTCGAAGCGGGCGCGCGCGGCGAGGGTCTCGCGGCTCATTCGAGCAGGGCCCGGAGATCCTCGGGCAGCTCGGCCTCGGGCCAGTCCTTGCGCCAGCGCCGCAGGGCCTCGCGCGCCGCCTCGCGCTCGCCGCGGGCGAGCAGGGCGCGGATGCGCTCGAGTCCAGCCTCCGGCGTTTCCGCTGCGCCCGCCTCCGCGTCTGCATCGAGCTCGCGCAGGCGCGTGCCTTCCTTGCGCAGGGCGCCGATCGCCTCGGTGCGCTCTTGCTGCCGGGGCGGCGCGTCCTCGCGCTTGGTTGCCGCGGCTGCGTCGAGCGTCGTGGCACGCTGGTCGCGCAGCGCGCGCCGCGGCGCTTCCGATGGCAGGGGCGACGCGGGCTGGTCGGCCAGCCCGGAATCCGCCGCGTGCTCGGCCGATGTCGCCGATGCGGGCGTCGACTCTTGCATCAGCACGGACGCGGCAGGCGCTGGTGGGGCCGGCGGAGGAACCGGCACGCTCATCGCCGAGACGGCATCGTCCGCGCGGCTGCCCGGCCTGGAGCGCGACTCGGCGGGTGCGCTGTGCGGTGCCGCATCCTGCGGCGTCACGCCGCGTGCGGCCGGCGCCGGCGCCGCCTGGGTCGAGGGTGCAGCCAGCGATTTGGCGTCCGGCGCGGCCGAGCGTGCGGCGAAAGGCTCGGGTTCGGACGCGTCCCGAGCTTTCTCGGATGCTCGATCGGCGCGTGCTTCCTCGGCCCCGGCTTCGGTGCGGACCCGGTTGCCGCTGACCTCGACACGCTCGAGGCGGGCATCGGCCTCGTTCTCCCGCATCGACGCGGTTTCCGGCGCCGCCTGCGGCGCGACCTCCGGCACCGATTCGAATCCGGCCTCCTGCATGCGCAGCAGGGTGCCGAAGGCCAGCACTGCCGCCGCCGCCGTGCCCAGGCTCCAGATCCAGGGACGCCGCACCACCGAACGCCGCGCCGGCGCGGCGCGTGCGGCGGCGAGGATGCGCGCGTCGACCGCCGGCCCCGGCTCGCCCGCCGGCAGGCGGCGCAACAGGACGGCCAGCTCGGCCTCGTCGCGGTCCAGCGGTTCGCGCGGCGTGCTCATGGCGACAGCCTCGCGCGCAGCTTGTCCATGGCGTAGCGCAGGCGCGACTTCACTGTCTCGCGTCCGGCGCCGGTCAGTTCGCCGATCTCTTCCAGGCTGAGTTCCTGCTCCAGTCGCAGCAGGAGGGCGATGCGCTGGTCGTCGGGCAGCTCCGCCAGCGCCCGCTGCAGGCGACGGCGCTGCTCGAAATCCGACAGGGCGTGGTCGGGGCGGCGCTCCTCGCCATCCGCGGCCTGCTCCAGGGCCAGCTCCACCGCCTCGCCGTTCTGCTCCGGGCGCTGGCGGCGGCCGTGGTCGATCACCAGGTTGAGCGCGATGCGGTAGAGCCAGGTGCTGAACTTGGCCTCGACCCGATAGCGCGCGCGCGCCGCCACGACCCGCATCCAGGTTTCCTGGAAGACTTCCTCGGCCTGCGCCCGAACCGGAAGATTGCGCAGAACGAACCGGAACAGCGGCCCGCGGTGGCGGGCATAGAGCTGCTCGAAGGCGCGCGCATCGCCGGTGGCGTAGGCCTGCATCAGGGTCTCGTCGCTGGGCTCCGCCGTCATGGCGGGGGAGGGTAAGTGAAATCCGCGGCCGCGGTAAGCGCCGCGTCGATGGATTGAACGCCGGAGAACGCCGGATGGGGTTGACGCGACGCCCGCCGCCGCTTCCGCGATAATCCGCGGTTCACCTCCGGCAGGCCAGGACGCCCGGCATGACCCAGCGACGCTATTTCGGTACCGACGGCATTCGTGGCCGCGTCGGCCAGGGGCCGATCTCGGCCGACTTCGTCCTCAAGCTGGGCTGGGCCCTCGGGCGGGTGCTCCGCCGTGCGGACGAGCGCCACCCGGTGGTGGTGATCGGCAAGGACACCCGCATCTCCGGCTACATGTTCGAGGCCGCGCTGGAGGCAGGCCTGGTGGCGGCCGGCGCCGACGTGCGCCTGCTCGGACCGATCCCGACCCCGGGCGTGGCCTACCTGACCCGCTCCCTGCGCGCCGATGCCGGCATCGTGATCAGCGCCTCGCACAACCCGCACCACGACAACGGCATCAAGTTCTTCTCCGCCCACGGCGAGAAGCTGCCGGACGCGGTGGAGCTTTCGATCGAGGCCGAACTGGATCGCGACTTCGCGACGGTCGAATCCGAGCACCTCGGCAAGGCCGTGCGGGTGGAGTCGGCCGCGGCGCGCTATGCCGAGTTCTGCAAGTCCACCGTGCCGGAGGACTTCGACCTGCGCGGTTTGAAGATCGCGCTGGATTGCGCCCACGGCGCGACCTACCACATCGCCCCGCGCCTGTTCGCCGAGCTGGGCGCCGAGGTGGCCGCGATCGGGGTCGAGCCGGACGGGCTCAACATCAACCGCGGCGTCGGCTCGACCCACATCGAGGCGCTGCAGGCCAAGGTGCGCGCCAGCGGCGCCGACCTGGGCGTGGCCTTCGATGGCGACGGCGATCGCCTGCAGTTCGTCGATGCCGAAGGGCAGGTGCTGGACGGCGACGACCTGCTCTACATCCTGGCCTGCGACTGGCAGGCCAGCGGCCGCCTGCAGGGGCCGGTCGTCGGCACCCTGATGAGCAACTTCGGGCTGGAGCGCGCGCTGCTGGGGCGGGGGATCGAATTCCTCCGCGCCAAGGTGGGCGACCGCTACGTGCACCAGGCCCTGGTCGAGCGCGACGGCATGCTCGGCGGCGAGACCTCTGGCCACATCCTCTGCTTGGACCAGGCCAGCACCGGCGACGGCATCGTCAGCGCCCTGCAGGTGCTGGAGGTGCTGCGCCGCCGCGGCGGCGACCAGCGCGATCTGCTGCAGGGCCTGGCCAAGGTGCCGCCGGTCACCGCCAACCAGCGCTACGCCGCCGGCTCGAACCCGGTCGCCGCGGCCGGGGTGCAGGCCGCGCTGGCCGAGGCGAAGGCCGCGCTGGAG
>JANJTY010000157.1 GCA_024710865.1 Lysobacteraceae bacterium
AAGCCGCGCTCGCGCGCGTCCTGCCACGAGGTGTCGATCACCCGGCGCAGGCCGGCGATGGCCTCGTCCAGGTGGCCGTTCTGCAGGTCGAGCAGGGCGGTGAAGTAGGTCACCGACCAGGGGAAGGCCGGCTGCGGATGCTCGCTGGCGCGGCGCAGCGCGGCGGCGGCCTCGTCCAGCCGGCCCTCGCGCAGGTAGACCCGCGCCAGGTTGAGCGCGCCCAGCGCGTTGCCTGCGGCCTCGACCTGCGCGAACGCGGCCTCGGCCTGGCGCAGTTCGCCGCTGCCGGCCTTGCGCAGCAGGCCGATGCCGTAGTCGTTCCAGCGTTGCCAGACGGGGATCTCCGGCACCGCGTTCTCCACCGCCGCCGCGCCGGCCAGCGGCAGGCGCACGCGGTCGCTGCCGACCGTGGTCACCGGCAGGTCGTTGCCGTCGAACGCCTCGCCCTGGAAGTGGCGCATGAAGGTGGTGTCGAACTTGCGGTACTGCAGGCGCACCTCGATCTCGACCGGACCTTCGGCGTCCTCGGGCACGGTGAAGGCGAAGTGCACCGTATCGGCCGCGCCGGGCGGGATCTGGTTGTTGTAGAGCGGGACGAAGATGTCTTCCGGATTGCGGCGCTCGATGCGCCGACCCTCGCGGTCGAGCATGTAGACGTTGATGAAGTGCGACCAGGGATCGACCCGGCCGTCGCTCGGGTCCATGCCGCCGCTGCGCGCGATCAGGCGCCCGCCGCTGTGCACGCGCACGTCGAGCCAGACCTCGTTGGAATCGGCCGTGCCCTGGGTGAAGGGATGGCCCAGCTTGAGCGTGCGCACCACGGTCTCGACCAGGTAGCGCTGGCCCGGCTGAAGCGCCGGCACTTCGGGACGCAGCGGCGCCAGCAGCTCGCCGTCGATGCGGCCCTCGCGCTTGAGCCCGAAGATGTCGACCCGCACGCTGCCCTGCAGGAAGGCGCGCTGGCGCTCGTTGACCCAGTCCGGCATGCCGAGCAGGTGCGGGATCGCGGTGTTGGCGCTGGGGAACTGGTGGTCGTGGATGCTGCGCGTTCCGCTGGCGTTGAAGTCGCGCGCGCCGAAGTCGCTGGACGCATGCAGCGGCATGTGGCAGCCGTTGCAGTTGGGCTCGGCCTTGGGCGGGTAGTAGAAGGCGTTGATGCCGTGGCCGGACACGCCCGAGAGCAGGTAGGTGTCGTAGTGGTTCTGGCCGCGCAGCCACTTGTAGCCGTTGAACTCCTCGGCCAGGTGCACCTTGTGGCAGGTCGAGCAGAACTCGGCCTCGCGGTGGTGCGGCTTGAGGAAGGTGCGCTTGTGGAAGTCCGGCTTGGCCTTCACCAGCAGGCGGTTGGTCCACTGCAGCAGCGGGTTCTCGCTGAAGGCGAACGGGTAGTGCAGCGGCTCCTCGATGGTGTAGTCGGCGTTGCCGCGCGGGCTGTTGACGTGGGTGATGGCGTGGCAGCCGGTGCAGGTGATGCCGGCCTGCGAGGTCGGGTGGTTGACGTCGTCGAAGTCGGGATCGTCGAAGGCGCCGCTGAAGAAGGGCACCAGGTCGTGGCAGCCGGCGCAGAATCGCGAGGCCTGCACCGTGCCGTCGCGCTGCATCGAGAAGGCGCGCGTGTTGCGCACCGCATGCAGGTAGGCCGGGTTGTTGAACGAGGCGAAACGGTGCGCGCTGTGCGCCCATTGCTCGTGCGCGTCGGCGTGGCACTCGGCGCAGTAGCCGTCCATCATCAGGGTTTCGGCCGGGATGAAGTCGCCGGTGGCGGTGCGCGCCAGCGAGGGGAAGAAGTACTGCTCGCCGCTGGCCGGCCCGGCCTGGTTCCAGCGCCGCGGATCCTGCGCCTGCAGCACCAGCATCAGTACCGCGAAGACGGCGGCTCCGGCGGCGATGGTTCCGCCCACGCGCCAGCGGATGCGCGGACCGGCCAGGCGGTGCAGGATGAACAGCCAGACCGCCGCGAAGGGCGTGGCGACGTGCAGCCAGTAGGCCACGGTGCGCGCGTCCGGATCGCGCAGCTCCAGCAGCGGCAGGCCGCGGGTCAGGGCCAGGCCGCTGGCGAGCAGGAGCAGGGCGACCCCGAACAGGGCGTAGCCGACCATCACCGCGCGCCGGTTGGGACGGTCGTGCGCGTTGCGGATGTGGATCGCGCCGTAGACGATCACCGGCAGCACGATCGCCAGGCCCGCGACCAGGTGCAGCAGGAACATCAGCTGGTAGAAGTAGTTCTGCAGGGTCTGGCCGCTCAGCCATTCCGACACCGTGATGGTGCCGAGGTAGGCGGCGTTGACGCCCAGCAGGGCGAACAGGCCCAGCACGACCAGCAGCAGCTTGCGCAGGCGCGGGCCGACCGCGGGCACGTAGCGGCGGCGGGCGGGACGGGGCGGGGGAGCGGTGCTCATGCGGACGGACGCGGCTTCAGGCGATCCGTTCAGTCTCGCCCAGATCGCCGCGCCGCGCCTGCGGCTTTACAGGGATTTTGCATCTGCGCGACGCCGCGCGCGCCTCTGCGTCCTCAGAACAGCAGCGAGGACATCCTGCGCCGGTACTGGCCGACCAGGTCCTCGTCGTCGATCAGGCGGAAGGCCTCGATCAGGGACTTGCGTCCGAGGTCTTCGCCGAATTTGCGATCGCGCTTGAGGATTTCCAGGAACTGGTCGAGCGCATGCGCCGCCTCGCCCTGCAGCAGGCGGTGCACGCCGAGCAGGTGGCGCGCGTCCAGATCGTCCGGGTTCTCCACGATGCGGTGTTCGAGCTGGGCCGGCGGCGGCGCCCCGGCCAGGCGGCGGGCGAAGTCGAGGCTGGCGCGCACGCGCCTGGCGCGGTCGTCCTCGGCCAGCTTGACCGGCAGGGCCGAGACCAGGCGCTCGGCGCGCTCGGCGTCGCCCACGCGCAGCAGGGCCACGGCGAGGTCGAGCGTGTGTTCGTCGGTGTCGGGCGCGGTCGCGACCAGCGCCTCCAGGCGTTCGACCTCGTCCTGCGGACTGAGTGCCTCGGGTTCGCTCGGCTCGGTCGCGGCGGCCGGCACGATGCCGTGCTGGGCCAGGAAGGCGCGCAGCTGCTGCTCCGGCAGGGCGCCGGGGAAGCCGTCCACCGGCTGGCCGTTGTGGATGAGCAGCACGGTCGGGATGGAGCGGATCTGGAAATAGGCCGCCAGCTGCTGCTCGGCGTCGACGTCGACCTTGGCCAGGATGAAGGCGCCGCCATACTCGGCCGCGAGCTTCTCCAGGATCGGCCCGAGCTGCTTGCAGGGGCCGCACCAGGCCGCCCAGAAATCCACCAGCACCGGCGTCTGCAGCGATTTCTGCAGCACGTCCTGCTCGAACTGGGCGAGGCTGACGTCGATGACGTGGGGCTTGGGCTGGCTCATGCGGGGCTATTCCGGGCTCGGAAGACAGCAGATGGTAGCGGAGGCGGTGGGTTCAAGGTCCGGTCCCTAGCCACCCTTGACCACCACGCCCTCCTTCATCACGAACACCACCCGCCGCACCGCCTGGATGTCGGTCAGCGGATCGCCCTCCAGCGCGACCAGGTCGGCCAGACGGCCGGGTTCGAGCAGGCCGATGTCGTCGCGCCCGAGCACGCTGGCGGCGTGCAGGGTGGCGCTCTGCAGGGCCTCGGCCGGCTTCATCCCGGCTTCGACCATGAAGATGAACTCGTCGGCGTTGTCGCCGTGGTAGCTCACGCCGGCGTCGGTGCCGAAGGCGATCTTCACCCCGGCGCGGTAGGCGGCGGCGAAGGTGCCCTGGATCTTGGGGCCGATGGTGGCGGCCTTGGGCCGCACCAGGGGAGGGTAGTAGCCCTCGATCTTCGATTTCTCGGCCACGAAGCGGCCGGCGCTGATGGTCGGCACGTACCAGGTGCCGTGCTTCTTCATCAGGGCGAAGATCTCCTCGTCCATGTGGGTGCCGTGCTCGATGCTGGTCACCCCGCCGAGGATGGCGCGGCGCATGCCTTCCTTGCCGTGCGCGTGGGCGGCGACGTGGAAGCCGTAGTCCCTCGCCGTCTCGACCACGGCGCGGATCTCCTCGACGGTGAACTGCGGCGCGTCGCCCGAGCGCGCCACGCTGAGCACGCCGCCGGTGGCGGTGATCTTGATCAGGTCCGAGCCTTCCTTGTAGCGCTGGCGCACCGCCTTGCGCGCCTCGTCCGGGCTGTCGATCACGCCTTCCGCCGGGCCGGGCGGGCCGACCAGGCTGGCGAAACGGGCGTTCAGGCCATTGCTGGGGTCGGCATGGCCGCCGGTCGTCGCGATCGACTTGCCGGCGCCGAAGATGCGCGGACCGCGCACCGTGCCGGCATTGATCGCATCGCGCAGCGCCATCGAGACGCGCCCGCTGTCGCCCAGGTCGCGCACCGTGGTGAAGCCGGCCAGCAGGGTGCGCTCGGCATAGTTCACCGCGCGGTAGGCGAAATCGACCGGATCGAGGCGGAAGCCCTCGCTGTAGCGCTGTGGACTGGACTCATGCGACAGGTGGACGTGAAGGTCGATCCAGCCGGGCGAGCAGGTGTGGGCCGAGAGGTCGATGGCGTCGGTGCCGGCAGCCGGCGCACCGGGCGTGATCGTGGCGATGCGGCCGTCGGCCACGCCGAGGGTGTGCTCGCCCAGCAGCCGGCCGCTGCGCGCGTCGAACAGCTTGCCGCAGTGGACCTGGGTGGCGTCGGCCGCGCTGGCCGACAGCGGCAGCAGGGCGGCCAGGGACAGGGCGAGCAGGCTGGGGCGCATGGCGGGACTCCGGAACGAAAGCCGCGAGCATACCCGCCGGGGTTGGGGCGCCGGCGTGAAGTGGCCGACGGTCCGGGCCGGCCGGCGCGGCCGGGACGCCGCTTTTCCGCCATGCTGCACTGCGGTACGCTGCCCGGCTTGACTTTCGGATTGCATACCGCAGCCATGCAGGACAGCTACCAGCCCCAGTCCGTCGAAGCCGCCGCCCAGCGCTTCTGGAACGACAGCCGCGCCTTCGAAGTGGTCGAGGACCCATCGCGCGAGAAGTTCTACTGCCTCTCGATGCTGCCGTATCCCTCCGGCGCCCTGCACATGGGCCACGTGCGCAACTACACCATCGGCGACGTGATCAGCCGCTACCAGCGCATGCTGGGCAAGAACGTGCTGCAGCCGATGGGCTGGGACGCCTTCGGCCTGCCGGCCGAGAACGCCGCGATCAAGAACCGCACCGCGCCGGCCAAGTGGACCTACGCCAACATCGAGCACATGCGCAGCCAGCTCAAGTCGCTGGGCTATGCCATCGACTGGTCGCGCGAGTTCGCCACCTGCAAGCCGGACTACTACCAGCACGAGCAGCGCATGTTCGTGCGCCTGTTCGAGAAGGGCCTGGTCTACCGCAAGAACTCGGTGGTCAACTGGGACCCGGTCGACCAGACCGTGCTGGCCAACGAGCAGGTGATCGACGGCCGCGGCTGGCGTTCCGGCGCGCTGGTCGAGAAGCGCGAGATCCCGCAGTGGTTCCTGAAGATCACCGATTACGCGCAGGAGCTGCTCGACGGCCTCGACACGCTCGACGG
>JANJTY010000180.1 GCA_024710865.1 Lysobacteraceae bacterium
CGCGGCGCGGCCGATGGTCTGGATCAGCGAGCCGGTCGAGCGCAGGAAGCCTTCCTTGTCGGCGTCCAGGATCGCGACCAGCGAGACCTCGGGCATGTCCAGGCCTTCGCGCAGCAGGTTGATGCCGACCAGCACGTCGAAAACGCCCAGGCGCAGGTCGCGAATGATCTCGACCCGCTCCACCGTGTCCACGTCCGAGTGCAGGTAGCGCACCTTCACGCCGTGCTCGGACAGGTACTCGGTCAGGTTCTCGGCCATGCGCTTGGTCAGCGTGGTGACCAGCACGCGGTCGCCCTGCCCGACCCGCTCGGTGATCTCGGACAGCAGGTCGTCGACCTGGGTCGCGACGGGGCGGATCTCGACCTGGGGATCGATCAGGCCGGTCGGCCGCACCACCAGTTCGATCACCTGGTCGCCGGAGCGTTCCAGCTCGTACTTCGCCGGCGTGGCCGAGACGAACACCGCGCGCGGCGAGCGCCGCTCCCACTCCTCGAACTTGAGCGGGCGGTTGTCCAGCGCCGAGGGCAGGCGGAAGCCATACTCGACCAGGGTCTCCTTGCGCGAGCGGTCGCCCTTGTACATCGCGCCGAGCTGCGGGACGCTGACGTGCGACTCGTCCACCACCAGCAGCGCATCCGGCGGCAGGTAGTCGAACAAACAGGGCGGCGCCTCGCCCGGCATGCGCCCGGTGAGGTGGCGCGAGTAGTTCTCGATGCCCTGGCAAAAGCCTATTTCGGCCATCATCTCGATGTCGAACTGGGTGCGCTGCTGCAGGCGCTGGGCCTCGACCAGCTTGCCGGCGGCGTAGAACTCCTCCAGCCGGTCCTTCAATTCGACCTTGATCGCCTCGATCGCCTCCAGCACGGTGCGCCGCGTCGTGACGTAGTGCGACTTGGGGTAGATCGTGTAGCGCGGGATGCGCCGCAGTACCTCGCCGGTGAGCGGATCGAAGAGCGAGAGCTGCTCGATCTCGCCGTCGAACAGCTCGATGCGCAGGGCCTCGAAGTCGGACTCGGCCGGATGCACGTCGATCACCTCGCCGCGCACCCGGTAGGTGCCGCGGCGCAGCTCGAACTCGTTGCGGCTGTATTGCATCTCGGTCAGGCGCCGGATCAGCTCGCGCTGGTCGATGCGCTCGCCGCGCACCATGTGCAGCACCATCTGGAAGTACTCGTTCGGATCGCCCAGGCCATAGATGGCCGAGACGGTGCAGACGATCAGCGCGTCGCGCCGCTCCAGCAGCGCCTTGGTCGCCGACAGGCGCATCTGCTCGATGTGCTCGTTGATCGAGCTGTCCTTCTCGATGAAGGTGTCGGTCGAGGGGACGTAGGCCTCGGGCTGGTAGTAGTCGTAGTAGCTGACGAAGTACTCCACCGCGTTCTTCGGGAAGAACTCGCGGAACTCGCCGTAGAGCTGGGCCGCCAGGGTCTTGTTCGGTGCCAGCACCAGGGTCGGCTTCTGTACCGCCTCGACCAGGTTGGCGATGGTGTAGGTCTTGCCCGAGCCGGTGACGCCCAGCAGGGTCTGCGCCGCCAGTCCCGCCTCGAAGCCTTCGACCAGGCGCCGGATCGCCTGCGGCTGGTCACCGGCGGGCTGGAAAGGCGAAACGAGCTGGAAGCGGTCGGACATCGGTTCGGGCCGGATGAGGCGACCGACGAGTATAGCCAGCCTGAGCGACCGGGCCGGCGGGCTGCGGGTCGGAGAATTCCTACCCGCGCGCGCGGGGCTGGCCGATACCGGGCGCGCGGCGGGGCCGCAAGACTGGCGCCATCCCCAGCACGGAGTCCAGCCATGTACCCGCAACGCGGCATCACCCTGATCGAACTGCTCATCGCCCTCGCCATCGCCGCCCTGCTGGCCGGCATCGCCCTGCCGGGGCTGAACGGCGCACTGGAAGCGGCCCGCGCCGGCGAAGCCAAGTCCGGCCTGCTGGAGAGCGCCCTCGTCGCCGTCGCGCGCGCCGGCATCACCGGCCGCCGCACCGTGCTCTGCCCCAGCGCCGACGGCAGCCGCTGCAGCGTCGGCTCCGACTGGAGCGAAGGCTGGATCGGCTTCGTCGACCGCGACGGCGACCGCGAGCGCGGCGCGGACGAGACCGTGTTCCACCGCCAGTCCGGGCTGGGCGGCAAGGTGCGCCTGACCAGCACCGAGGGCCGCAGCCGCATCGTGTTCCAGGGCAATGGCGGCAACGCCGGTTCCAACGTCACCTTCACCCTGTGCGACGGCCGCGGCCCGGAGCGGGCCGAGAGCATCGTGCTGAACAACCTCGGGCGCATCCGCTACGGCAGTCCCAGCGCCGCGGGCATCGCCGCCACCTGCCGCGGGTAGTTGACGCGCCCATCGCCCTTCCCCAAAATACTGGGCTCCGCCCGAATAGCTCAGCCGGTTAGAGCACTTGACTGTTAATCAGGGGGTCGTTGGTTCGAGTCCAACTTCGGGCGCCAATTCAGCATCGAAAACGGGCCGCAGCGATGCGGCCCTTTTTCATTGCCGCGACGGCACGGCAGCCGACCGGCACCAGGAAACCGCCTACCGGACCAGCGCGCCCTTACGCGCCACCACTTCGCTGCGATACTGCGCCAAAGCCTGGTCGACGATCTCCAACCATGCCTTCTCGGTCGCAGCCTGGCGGCTTTCGGTCGCCGCGGCCTCGATCGACACAGGTTGCGCGGAGTCCACCGTCAGTTCGGTCGCGACGCGGGAGTGGAGCTTTATGCTCCAGAAGCCTGGCTGGAACCAACTCCAGAACTGGGTGATGCGCACATCGATGTTGCGCGCCGGAGCATCCGGTGACTGCTCCACACGATAGCCAGCCCTCTCCAGCGCGGCCGCCAGGTTCTGGGCAACGAGCCCGGTGACGGTCTGTCCCTCTTCCAGCAGCACGTCGCCCAGTGCCTTTCCGTAGGTGTTGCGCTTGCGCCCGATGGCACGAGCCTTGATTGCGTCCGGCGATTCCGCCGCGCCGCCGAAACCGAGCGAGGGAATGCTGGGATCGCCTGGAGCCTGCTCGAAGCGACGCGCGTCGATGACTTCCCGGATGCGGAAGGCTGGCGCATCGGGCGCCGCCTTGACACCAACCGGCGCTGGCGGCGGACTGGCGACACGCAGCTCGCTGCGTGATGTGGCACAGGCTGCGAGCGAGAGGATGAGTGCGGCGGCGAGGAAGCGTCGCGTCCAGCTGATTGGCATGTCCTGACTCCCAAGAGTGGTTGAAGAACGACGGAGCCCACGCCCGAAGGGCGCCTGCGATTCATCTACTCGCTGTTCGGGGTCGAGCCCGATCACACGCACGGCCAAGAACTTGCCCTGCACCGGAAACCCCGCATGGGTCGAACCCGAAACCGGACTCGCAAAGCGTCACGAACGCTCCTCCGCCCGCGCCTCCAGGTACCACGCGGTCTGCTGTTCCAGCCCGGTGTCCTTGAGTTCGACACCCGCGGCGGCGGCGCGCGCTTCGATGCCCTTGAAGCGGCTTTCGAACTTGGCGTTGGTGCGGCGCAGGGCG
>JANJTY010000185.1 GCA_024710865.1 Lysobacteraceae bacterium
GGGGCTGCTGGCGCTGTCGACCTGGGGCCTGGCGCTGGATCCCGGCGGCGAGGCGATGCGTGCGCTGGAGGCCGAGCGCACCGCGTTCATCGCCGAACTGGCGCAGGCCGAAGCCACCCTGCGCAGCGGCAGCTTCGCCGAGGTCAGCGCGCTGCGCCGCGACGACCTGGGGTTCATGCTCGGCTCGCTCGCCCTGTTCGGCTCCGGCATCCTCGGCTACCTGCTGCTCGGGGCCTGGCTGCTGCGCTCCGGTCGCCTGCTCGATCCCGCGCGCCACGCCGGTTTCTTCCGCACCTGCCTGCGCCTCGGGCTTGGGCTCGGCCTGCCGCTGTGCATCGCAGCCACGCTGCTGCTGCAGGGCCGCGACCGCATGCTGCCGGATGCGCACCTGCTGCTCGCGACCACGCTGGAGACGCTCGGCAGCCTGCTGCTCGCGCTGGGCTATCTCGGCGCAGTGCTGCGCCTGCTCGCGCACCCGGCCTGGGCGCCGCGCCTGGTGCTGCTGGCGCCGGCCGGGCGCATGGCGCTGAGCAACTACCTGCTGCAGTCGCTGCTCTGGACCTTCGTGTTCTATGGCTATGGCCTGGGCCTGTACGGGCAGGTGCCGCGCTGGGCCATGGTCCTGCTCGCGCTGGCCTGCTTCACCCTGCAGGTGCTGCTCAGCCGCTGCTGGTTGCAGCGCTTCGCCTTCGGCCCGATGGAGTGGCTGTGGCGCGCGCTGACCTACCTGCGCTGGCCGCCGCTGCGGCGCGCTCCGGGTGCCGGATAGGCGAGCGCGCGCGCCGGACACGCCGCGGCGAGGACCCTGCGCAGACGACGCTCGAATCCGCGATGATGGCGGCGGGACGAACCGGGGATTGCCCATGCGGCGTTCGGACTACCGCTTCCAGGTCGCGCTGGCGATGCTCGCCGCGGGCGTGCTGGCGGCGCTCGCCAGCACGGTTCTGCACCGCCTCTCGCCGGCGCCGCTGTGGCTCGATCGCGTGCTGCCGCCTGCGCTGGCGCTCTGGCTGCTGGCCCTGCTGCTGTGGCTGTGGCGCGAGCCCGATGCGCTGGTCCGCATCGCGCGCCTGGCCCTGGGCGGCGCCGGCATCGCGCTCGCCATTCCGGCCTGGGTGCTGCCCTTCCTGGCCGAGCCGCGCTTCGGTGCGCGTCTGGTCGATCTGCTGCCTCCGGTGGCCATCGCGCTGTTCCCGGTGATGGTCGCGGCCATCGCCTTCCTGCCCTACCGCGAGGCGCTGCGCTTCTGCGTCGGCCTCTGGCTGGTGCTGGCGCTGCCGATCCTGGTCCACCTCGCTCGCCACGCGCCCGAGCTGCGCTCGCCGGTCGGCCTGCAGCTGGTGGTGGCGCTGGGTCCGGCCAGCCTGATGCTGCTCGCCCTGCTGCCGCTGTTCCGCGGCATCCAGCGCGAGGTCGCGAGCCTGGCCGGCGAACGCGACCGCATGCAGAGCCTGGCCGAGCGCGACCCGCTGACCGGCCTGTACAACCGCCGCGCCGGCGAGGTCTGGCTGCAGGAGGCGGTGCGCGAACACGGGCCTGGCGTGGGCGTGATCCTGTTCGACATCGACCGCTTCAAGCAGATCAACGACCGCCACGGACACGCCGCCGGCGATGCCGTGCTGCACGAAGTCGCGCGCCGAACCGAGGCCGCGCTGCGGCGCGACGACCGCCTGATGCGCTGGGGTGGCGAGGAGTTCCTGGTGCTGCTGCGCGGGGTCGACGCGCAGGCCATCGGCAACGTGGCCGAAGCCCTGCGCCATGCCTGCCGCGGCGCGCCGATCGATCCGGTCGGCCCGGTGACGGCCTCGTTCGGCAGCGCCCTGTGGCAGCCGGGCGAGGCCATCGAGCACACCCTGGCGCGCGCCGATGCCGCGATGTACGCGGCCAAGCAGGCGGGACGGGACCGGGTCGTCGCGGGCTGAGGGCGGCGGGACATCGAGTCCCGCGCGCCATCCCGTCGCATCGGCACGGGACGCCGCGACCCGATGCGCGGATCGGACTGACACGTTCTGCGCGGCCGACGCGAATGGATGGGAGAGCGCCGGCTGCCTCCCCCGACGGCCGACGCTCGTGCCGGCTTGCGCTGGCGTCCGCGGCCGGGGCCCTCCGGCCATTCGATCCGATCCCTCAGAGGAAACACCATGCTCAGGAACACCCTGTTCGCCCTCGCGCTCGCCCCGTTCGCCGCGCTCGGGCTGTCCGCCAGCGCCGAGGCCGCCAGCATCGAAGTGCATGTCGACACGCCGAACTGGATCGCCTTCGGCCTGCCCGGCAACGGCCCCGGCTATACCCACACCTGGAGCACGAGCGGCAACATCTGGATCACCTCGGTCGAGGGCGATACGGTGCGCGGCACCTGCGGCACCAAGCCTGGGCAGCGCAGTGGACGTCTCTACCTCAGCGTGCGCTACCCGAACGGCCACACCGAGACGGTGAACCAGACCATCTACTGCCCGCCCGCGACGCAGTCCTGATCGCCGTCGGCACCCGGGCGCCGCAGGAGGCGGCGCCTGCAGGCGCCGGCTGTCCCGGCAGTCGACGCCTGCTCCACCCTCGCACCGGGCCGGGATGCCCGGTGCGGGACTGTCGCCAGGTTCAGGGCGATGCGTCGACCGCCGCCGCCTCCAGCCGCCGGGCCAGCGCGTCGGCACGATCGAGGTAGCGGCCGAAGAAGGAGGGGTCCTCGCGCATCGTCGCCAGCGCGGCGTCCAGCCGTCCGCCGATCTCCTCCGCTCGCCCCAGCGCGTGCAGCGCGCCGGCCAGCTCGGCTTCGGCCCAGGCCCGCAGGAAGGGGCGCGGGCGCGGATCCGCGGCCAGACGCGCGGCGATGTCGGCCAGCGCGATGGCTGCAGCGTCGCCCTGCCCGCTGTCCGTCAGCGCAGCCGCGTGCGCGATGGCGAGCGTGAGCGCGTTCGGACTGTCCGGCGCCCAGCGCTGTGCCGTGATCGCGCGCGCCCGTTCCAGCAGGGCCAGCCCCTCCGCGGTCTCGCCGCGCTCCAGGTGCAGCACCATGCCGAGGTTCAGCAGGACCTGGGCCACGGCCGGATGCTCGGCGCCGAGCCGGCGCGGCAGCACCTCCAGCACGTTCCGGTAATCGGCCACCGCCGCATCGATGGCGTCGATATCGACCAGCAGGTTGGCGCGCGCATTCACGATGCGCGCGGTCTGCACGTGCTCGGAGCCGAACACCGCCAGCGCGATCGACGCGGCGCGGTCGAGCCGCGCGCGCGCGCTGTCCCAGCGCTCCTCCTCGCGGTCCAGCACCGCGAGCCGGTGCAGGGTGCGGATCAGGTCCGGGTGCTCGGGGCCGAGCAGCCGCTCCTGCTCGGCCAGCACCTCGACCAGCAGCGCGGGTGCGGTCGCACGCCCCTGCGCCGCGCGCGTGGCCAGCGCGGCCACGTCCTTGAGCGCGTCGAGCCGCTCCCGCCAGCGCGCGGCGGGCAAGGCGCGGATCGCCGGCAGGAGCAGCTCGGCAGTCGCATAGGCCTGCTCGCGCTCGCCGCCAAGCGCCAGCCAGCGCGCGCGCCGCAGCCAGACCAGGGTCTGGCGCTCCGCACTCAGCGCCGCGGCGGCGAGGCGCTCGATCAGGGCGCCGGCCTCGGCTTCGGCGCCGGCGGCGAGGCGCGCGTCGAGCAGCGTGACCAGCAGCTGCCCGTCGTCGCGCCGCGGATCGCTGCCGGCCCAGGGTTCGAGCAGGGTGCGCGCCTCCTGCGGCAGGCCCAGGCCGAGGTAGGCCTGCGCGATCGTCTGCGCCAGGGCGCGGCGGTCGGCCTCGTCCAGTCCCGTCTGGGCCGAGAGGGCGGCGCGCGCGGCGCCGAGCAGGTCGGCCGCGGACGCCGGCTCGCCGAAGCTCGCCTCCGGATTGCCGGCGCTGAAGACATCGACCAGGAAGGCCGCGGTGCGCTCGGCGCGGGCGCCGGCCGAGCGCGCCTCGAGGTGGCGCTGCCACCAGGCCCCGATCGCCGTCAGCAGCACGGCCGCGGCGAGCGACGCGACGGCCACCGCCAGGCGATGCCGCGCGACCAGCTTGCGCAGCCGGTACAGGACGCCGGCCGGTCGGGCCTGCACCGGGCGGCCCTGCAGCCAGCGTTCGAGGTCGTCGGCGAAGGCGTCGGCGGAGCGGTAGCGTTCGCCCGGCGCCTTGCGCAGGGCCTGCGCCACGATGGCGTCGAGATCGGCGTCGATCGCCCGCAGCAGCTCGCGGGCGCTGCCCAGGCCGCGGTCGCGCGCGCGCCGGTCCAGCGCCAGCGGGTCGCTCGCCTGGCGGCGCCGCAGGGCCTGGCTGGGCGCGGACGGGACCCGGTGCAGGATGCGCTCCTCCAGCTGCGCGGCGCGGATCGGTTCGCCGGCGTCGAGGAACGGGTGCTCGTCGGTCAGGAGTTCGACCAGCATCAGGCCGACGGCATGGATGTCGGCCGCGATGCCGGCCGGCTCGCCGCGCACCTGTTCGGGCGCGGCGTTGGCCAGGGTGAGGAAGCGGCCGAACTCCTGCGTCTCGCGCAGGTCGTCCAGGCTGCGGCCGATGCCGAAGTCGATCAGGCGCGGCCGGCCCTGGGCATCGACCAGCACGTTGGCGAACTTGAGGTCGCGGTGCACCACCAGGCTGGCGTGCGCGTGCGCCACCGCGCGCAGCACATGCACCAGCAGGGCCACGCGCGCGCGCAGCCCGAGCGCACGTTCGCGGTACCAGCGGTCGAGCGGCGCGCCGTCGATGTGCTCCATGACCAGATACGGCCGCCCGCGCGCGTCCTCGCCGGCATCGAGGAAACGGCCGATGCCGGGATGGTCCAGCTTGGCCAGCAGGGCGCGCTCGATCTGGAAGCGCGCGCGCAGGCTGGCCTGCAGCGGTCGCTCCAGCAGCTTGATCGCGACGCGCTGCTCGACCCGGCCATCCTCGCGCTCGGCCAGGTAGACCGCGCCCATGCCGCCGCGGCCCAGTTCGCGCAGCACGCGGAAGGCGCCGAGCCGGGTGCCGGGCTCCAGCTCGCCCTCCAGCAGCGCATCCAGGGCCGGCAGCGGCGGCGGTTCGTCGGGCGCGTCGCGCTCGGCCTGCAGCAGGGCCTCGATCCGTTCGACCTGCGCCGGCGCCAGGTTCGCCTGTTCGTAGTAGTGGCGTCGGTCCGACTCGGGCAGATCGACGACGCGGTCGAAGTGGGCGCGCAGCCCCGTGCCCACGGCGCGTCAGGCCTGGGCGGGATCGAAGTCGCGCAGGTGCAGCTGCAGCCAGCCGCGCGCGAAGCGGAAGCTGCGGTTGACCGTGGACAGGCTGACGCCGAGCTGCTGCGCGACTTCCTCCAGCGTCATGCCGAGGTAGAAGCGCAGTTCGACCACGCGCGCCGCGTCCTCGTCTTCCTGCCGCAGCGACTCCAGCGCGCGGTCCAGCGCCAGCCAGTACTCGCCGCCCGCGTCGCTGCCCGCGGCGACCTGGTCGAGCGCCTCCAGCGGCACGCGTTCGAGGTCGCCCCCGCGCTTCTGCGCCTGCACGCCGCGGTAGTGATCGACCACCAGGCGGCGCACGATGGTGGCGACGATGCCGAAGAAGTGCCCGCGGTTGCTGGCATCGACCCGGCCCTGGCGGGCCAGTTCGAGGTAGGCCTCGTTGACGTACTCGGTGGTCTGCAGCCGGCGCGGCGCATCCAGCCGCCGCAGCTGCCGCCGCACCACCTGCTTGAGGTCCGGATAGACCGCCGCGAGCAGGCGATCCTCGGCCTCGGGCTCGCCGCGGC
>JANJTY010000199.1 GCA_024710865.1 Lysobacteraceae bacterium
GCCTCGATCGCGACGTCATCGCGCAGGGCCTCGGTCAAGCGCTGCACGCACGCGTGCTGCGGTTGGATGCCGGGCCGCTGCCGGACTACGCCCGCGATCCGGTGCTGCTGCCCAACACCCTGCCGCCCGAGCGCCACCGCGGCTACGCCGTGCAATGGTTCGCCTTGGCTGCCGCCGTCGTGGCCGTGATCCTCATCCTCCTGTTCCGAAGCCGACCCGCATGACGCCCAAGACCCGTTCCCGCCTCGCACTGATCGGCATCGTCGCGCTGTTCCTGACACCCTTCCTGGTGGCCGCCTGGCTGCGCTTCTCCGGCTGGCAGCCGCAGGACACGCGCAACTTCGGCGAGCTGATCCAGCCCCCGCTGGAACTGCAGTCGATCGCGCTGGCGCGCGCCGACGGCAGCGCCTACGCGTACGAGCCGCTGGAGCGGGTCTGGCAGGTCGTGGTGCTGCCGCCACCCGACTGCGGCGAACCCTGCCTGCGCCTGGCCGATGCGCTCTACCGCGTCTGGATGGGCGAGGGACGAAAGGCCGACAAGGTGCGCATCCTCTGGTTCGGCCCGCTCCCGGCCGAGGCTCCGGCCTTCCCGGCCCTGGTCGCGATGCAGGACTCCCCGGCCCTGCGCGCCGCCCTGCCCGGCATGCAGCCCGGCGCCGAAGGCCTGCCGGTGTTCCTGATCGATCCCAAGGGTTTCGGCGTCATGCACTACCCGCCCGGTTTCGAGCCGCGCGGCCTGCTCAAGGACCTTGGCCGCCTCATCAAGTAATCCACACGCGCGGCCGGGCATGCTCGCGCCGCACGCATCAGACGACCCTCCGCCGATGACCGCACCCCATCCCTGGTTCTCCCGCCTTGCCTGGGCCGCCGTCGCCCTCGCCCTCTGCGTGATCGTGTTCGGCGCCTTCGTGCGCCTTTCCCATGCCGGTCTGTCCTGCCCCGACTGGCCGACCTGCTACGGCAAGGCCACCTGGCCGAAAGCCGAGCACGAGATCGCGCGCGCCAACGAAGCCTTCCCGCAGCGCGCGGTGGAAACGCACAAGGCCTGGCGCGAACAGTTCCATCGCCACATCGCGGCCCTGCTCGGTGTCCTCGTCCTCACCCTCGCCGCGTTCGCGGCGCGACATCGCCGCCTCGGACTGGCCGTGGTGTTCGGCGCCTCGGCCGTGGTCGCGATCTCGATACCGCTCTACATGCGCGAGGCCTATGCCGCCTCGGCCGTCCTGACCGCCCTGGCCGAACTGGCCCTGGTCGGCTTCGCCCTGCGCTGGTGCAACCGCGACTTCTCGCGCATCGCCACGCTCACCCTGGCGGTGATCATCTTCCAGGCCACGCTGGGCCTGTGGACCGTCACCTGGCTGCTCAAGCCCGTGGTGGTGATGGCGCACCTGATCGGCGGCCTGACCACGTTCTCCCTGATCCTCTGGATGGCGGTCCGCAGCACCACGCGCCTGTCGCCGCTGCCGCAGGCGGTGCCGCTGCGCGGCCTGCTCTGGTCCGGCCTGGCCCTGGTCGGCCTGCAGATCGCGCTCGGCGGCTGGGTCTCGGCCAACTACGCCGCGCTGGCCTGCGGTACGGACTTCCCACGCTGCCTCGGGCAGTGGTGGCCGGAGACCGACTTCGCCGAGGGCTTCGTCCTCTGGCGCGGCATCGGTGTCGACTACGAGGGCGGCGTGCTGGACGGTCCGGCGCGCACCGCGATCCAGCTGACCCATCGGATCTTCGCCATCGCCGTGCTCGGCCACCTGCTGGTCCTCGCCCTGCGCCTGCGCCGCACGCCAGGCCTGTCGCGCTGGGGCTGGGCCCTGGGTGCGGCCCTGGGCCTGCAGCTCGCGCTCGGCATCAGCAACGTGATCTACGGCCTGCCGCTGGCCGTGGCCACCGCACACAACGCCGGCGCGGTCCTGCTGCTGGCCATCCTGGTCGCCCTGCTGGCGCGGGCGCGTCCGGCGGCGAGCGGGCCAGCCGCCGTCTGATCGCATACCATGGGCGGCTGTCCAGCCGCTTCCGCTGCCCGATCGCCCATGGCCCTCGCTGCCCGCCAGTACTGGGAACTCACCAAACCGCGCGTGGTGGCGCTGATCGCGTTCACCGCCGTGGTCGGCATGCTGCTGGCCACGCCCGGGCTGCCGCCCTGGCGCGCGCTGGTGTTCGGCACGCTCGGCATCTGGCTGGCGGCGGCCTCGGCCGCGGCGATCAACCACCTGCTCGACCAGCGCATCGACGCGATCATGGCGCGCACCTCACAGCGCCCGCTGCCGACCGGCTCGCTCAACTCGGCCCAGGTGCTGGCCTTCGCCCTGCTGCTGGGCGCGGCTTCGATGGGCCTGCTGGTCTGGCAGGTCAATGCGCTGACCGCCTGGCTTACCTTCGCCTCGCTGATCGGCTACGCGATCATCTACACCGGCTACCTCAAGCGCGCGACGCCGCAGAACATCGTGATCGGGGGCCTGGCCGGCGCCGCGCCGCCGGCGCTGGGCTGGACCGCGGTCACCGGCGAACTGCACCCGCACGCCCTGCTGCTGGTGCTGATCATCTTCGTCTGGACCCCACCGCACTTCTGGGCCCTGGCCATCTTCCGGCGCGAGGACTCCGCCCGCGCCTTGAGCCCTTTGCTGCGGGTCCCCCCGGGCGTCACATCCCCGGGCGGGCAGAGCCTGTTCTACACCGTGCTGCTGGTGGTCTGCACCGTGCTGCCCTGGGCCACCGGCATGAGCGGCCTGTTCTACCTCGGCGGCGCGCTCGTACTGGGCGGCATGTTCCTCTACTACGCCATCCGCCTGATGAACCCGCCGGGCGAGCTGTTCGCGATGCAGGTGTTCAACTA
>JANJTY010000323.1 GCA_024710865.1 Lysobacteraceae bacterium
ACATCCTGCGCCATGGCGGCAGTCCGGTGATGTGGCGGACCGGCCATTCGCTGATCAAGGCCAAGATGAAGGAAACCGATGCCGAGCTGGCGGGCGAGATGAGCGGTCACTTCTTCTTCCGCGAGCGCTGGTACGGTTTCGACGACGGACTTTACGCCGCCGCCCGCCTGCTCGAGATCATCGCCTCGGACGGACGCGAGCCCGAAGAAATCTTCGCCGAACTGCCCACCAGCCTCAGCACGCCCGAACTCAAGCTGGAGATGCACGAGGGCGAGCATTACGCGTTCATGGAACGGTTCCGCGAGCAGGCCCGCTTCGAGGGGGCAAAGATCTCGACCATCGACGGCGTACGCGCCGATTGGGGCGACGGCTGGGGCCTGGTACGGGCTTCCAACACCACGCCGGTGCTGGTGATGCGGTTCGACGCCGACTCGGCGGAGGCCCTGCAGCGCATCCAGCAGCAGTTTCGGCATCAGCTGCTGGCGCTGGACGCGAGACTCGCCCTGCCGTTCTGAGTCGCTGCGTCGATGCGGCCCTTGCCTGGCGCCGCCGCGGCCGGTCTCAGCCGCTCTGCTCGGCGTACTTCGCCGTCAATTCGCGGTAACGACCCAGAGTCTGCTCGTATTCGAGCTGCAGCGACTTCTCCTCTTCCCGCTGTTTCTGCAGGAAGCGGCGCTGCTCTTCGGTCTGGCGCCGAGCGGTTTCGATCGAGGCCGTCACGTTGGCGGGGATCGACTTGCCCGACTGCTCTAGCTGCGCGGCGTGCCCAAGCAGCTCCGCCAGGCTCTTTTCCTGGCTCTCGAGTCCCATCTGGGCGTTCTGGATGACAGTGGCGAGCAGTTCGAAGCGCTCGCGGAACGAACGCTCGAGGTCATTCTCGCTGGGATAGGAGCCCAGAAGCACATGGTCGCGACGAGCCTGTTCCTCGGCTTCGCGCTCGGCCTGTGCGGCGGCCTCCCGTTGCGCCTGCAGGGCGGCTCGCTCCTCGGCGGTGAGCGCGCGCTCGACCCGGTTGACCGCCACGCCCTGGCGGTTGAGTTCTTCGCGCTCCCGCTCGACTTCGCTCGGCGGAACCTGGTCGCTGTAGGTCACGTTGCCGTCCTTGTCCACCCACTTGTACAACCGCTGCGCATCGGCAGCGGATGTCAGCAAGAGGAAGGCACAGGGAATCAGCCAGGCTCGGTACGTCACGGCAACACCTCCGGCGCGCTGTCAGCGGCGCAACCATACGCTTCACGATACGCCAAAAGCGCTGGACGGTGCTCGACCAACTGCGCAGTTTCGCCCGCCAGTTCGAGTAGATCGTTCAGCCGGACCAGGGCGACGACGGGCAGGCCGAACTCGGTTTCGATCTCCTGCACCGCCGACAACGGCCCCTGGCCGCGCTCCTGCCGGTCCAGCGCCAGTAGGACGCCGCAGGCGTGTGCACCCGCGGCCCGGATCAGGTCAAGCGAATGCCGGATCGCAGTCCCGGCCGTGATCACGTCGTCCACGATCACCACCCGGCCCGCGACGGGCGCGCCCATCAGCCGACCGCCCTCGCCGTGCTGCTTGGCTTCCTTGCGGTCGAAGGCGAGCGGCACGTCACGACCGCGCCGCGCCAGCGCGAGTCCGGTTGCCGTGGCAAGCGGAATGCCCTTGTAGGCCGGACCGAACAGCATGTCGAAGTCGAGCCCGGAGGCCAGCAGGGCTTCGGCATAACAGGTGCCCAGCCGCTCCAGCGCTGCGCCGGAGTCGAAGCGCCCGGCGTTGAAGAAATACGGACTCACCCGCCCCGACTTCAGCGTGAACTGGCCGAAGCGCAAGGCCTCGCGCTCGATGGCGAGGTCGAGGAAGGCGCGCTGATGGGGCTGCATGGTCGGTCTCGGTTTGCCGGGAAGCGCATGGTAGCGGCACTGCGACCGACGCGAGGCCCTTGGCGTAGACGCAGCCCGTCGCCAGCCGCGTCCGCATCCGGTAGGCTGCGGCGCCGGCCCGATGCGGCGCTCCCTGCCGTTGCGCCGGTCCTTTCCCACGGGCATCGCATGCGCATCATCTCGTTCAACGCCAACGGCTTGCGCTCGGCCGCGTCCAAGGGCTTCTTCGACTGGTTCGCGCAGCAGGATGCCGACGTGCTCTGCGTGCAGGAAACCAAGGCCCAGGAGCACCAGCTGGCGGAAGCGGCCTTTCGGCCGGCCGGCTACCGGGCCTGGTTCCGCGACGCGACCACCCGCAAGGGCTACAGCGGTGTGGCGATCTACAGCCGGCAGGCTCCTGACGAGGTCCGCACCGCCCTTGGCTGGGATGCGTTCGACAACGAGGGACGTTACATCGAGGCCCGCTTCGGCAACCTGAGCGTGGTCTCGTTCTATATCCCGTCCGGCTCCTCGGGTGACGAGCGCCAGGACTTCAAGTTCGAAGTCATGGCGTGGCTCGGTCCAATCCTGCGCGACTGGCTGGCCTCGGGTCGGGACTACGTCCTGTGCGGCGACTGGAACATCGTGCGATCGCGGCTGGACATCCGCAACTGGACCTCCAACCAGAAGAACTCCGGCTGCCTGCCGGCCGAGCGCGACTGGCTGAATGGGCTGTGCGACGCGGGTTGGGTCGACGCCTACCGCCGCCTGCGACCCGAGGGCGAGGACTACACCTGGTGGAGCCAGCGCGGCGCGGCGCGGGCCAAGGACGTGGGCTGGCGGATCGACTACCAGTTCGTCACGCCCGCCCTGGGTGCCCGCGTGCGCGGCTGTGCGATCGCCCGCGAGCCGCGCTTCTCCGACCATGCGCCCTTCACGGTGGACTACGCATGAGCGCGCGCGTGGTCGCGGGGCTCCGTCCCTACCTGCAGCGCGAACCGCTGGCTGCGCTGATGCTCGGAATCTCCTCGGGCTTTCCCTACGCCATGCTCGGCGCGACGCTGACCACCCGCCTGGCGCAGGACGGCATCGACAAGAAGAGTGTCACCGCCTTCGCTCTGGCCTTTCTGGTCTACAACCTGAAGTTCTTTTGGGCGCCTCTGGTCGACGCCGTGCGCTTGCCCGTGCTCGGCCGCTTGGGGCAGCGCGTCTCCTGGATGCTGCTGTCCGGTGCCCTGGTCGTGCTGGCGGTGAGCTGGCTGGCGTGGCTCGATCCGCAGCAGGATCTTCGCGTGTTCGCCATCGCAGCGGTGGCGGTCGGGGTCGCAGGTGCGACCTTCGACATCGTCATCGATGCCTACCGCATCGAGACCCTTAAGCCGGAGCAGCTCGGCGTCGGCTCGGGTATGTCGCAGTACGGTTGGCGCATCGGATCGGTCGCCGCCGGCTCGCTCGCGTTGTTCGTCGCGGCCCACTCCGGCTGGGCGGTGGCCTACCAGCTTTGCGCCGCCTTTGCGCTGCCGGCGATGCTGGCCGCGCTGGTGCTGGGCGAGCCGCCCCGCCACGTGGTGGCCGCGAGCGCGGTCGGACTGCGGCAGGCCTGGGTCGCCGTGGTCGGGCCGCTGGCCGAGTTCCTGCGCCGCCGCGGCGCCCTGCTGGTCCTGCTCTTCATCCTGCTGCACAAGATCGGCGACACCCTGGCCAACCTTACCCTGCGCCTGTTGCTGAACGACCTCGGCTTCAGCAACGAAGAGATCGCGACCTGGGACGTCGGCCTGGGCTTCATCGCCTACCTCGTCGGCATCTTCCTCGGCGGCGCCCTCTACGCCGCGATCGGCATGAAGCGCGCGGTCCTGATCGCGCTGGTGCTGATGGCGGTCTCCAACCTCAGCTTCGCCTGGCTGGCCGCCGTTGGGCACTCCAATGCCCTGCTCGGTTTCACCATCGGGTTCGAGAACCTGGCCAGCGGCATCGGCGGTGTGGTGGTGGTCGCCTACCTCTCTGCCCTCTGTAACCTGGCCTACACCGCGACCCAATTCGCCTTGCTCAGCGCCGCCGCCAGTGTGGTCGGTCGGGTCGTCACGGGGACCACCGCCGGGGCCTTGATAGACTCGCTCGGCTACGTCCAGTTCTACCTGCTGACCACGGTCGTCGCCCTGCCGGGCGTGGTGCTGTATTTCGTCATGCTGCGCGCGGGTCTGATCGACCGTTCGCTTGGCGATGCGGGTCGCGACGGCGGCACTCGCTAGCCGACGCCGCGTTCGCTTCATCGCGGGGCGGGCGGCGTGATACTGTGAAGCGGCGCGCTGAACGCGTGCGGCGCGGCATCCGGCCGCACCCGAACGAGCCTTCGCCCTGTGCCCGATTTCCTGGTTCGCGACATCGATGCCAAGCTGGCCGAGCGCATCAAGACGATGGCGCGGGACCGCGGCTGGCCGATCAACGACGTCATCCTGCATCTGCTCAAGCAGGCCACGGGCCTGGCCGAGCCTGAGCCGCCGAAGGAGCCGGGCGATATTGCGCGACTCGCGGGGGCCTACCAGGGCACTGAATCGGACGCATTCATGGAGGCGCTCAAGGCGCTCGAATCGCTTCCCGACGACGCGCCGTCCTACATGAAGAACCGCTCCTGAGGGGTTGAGGGGGCTCCCGGGCGCTTCAGGCCGGCACGATCGCGCCCAGAATCCTCGGCGCTGCCGCGCCCGTGACGGAGGGCAGGTTGCCGGGACGACCCGCGAGCGTCTCCCGAGCGAGCCAGGCGAAGGCCGCCGCTTCGACGAAGTCGGGATCCAGTCCGCAGGCCGCCGTGGTCTCCAGCGCTGCGGGCTCGAGCGCGCGGGCGAGCGCGCGCATCAAGGTCGCGTTGTGCACGCCACCGCCGCAGGCCAGCACGCGCGAGGTCCCGGGCTGCCAGCGCCGCAGGGCATCCGCCACGCTGCGCGCGCTGAGCTCGACCAGAGTCGCCTGCACGTCCACGGGAGCGAAATCCGCCGCGGCTAGGTGCTGCGCCAGCCATGCGAGGTGGAAGTGGTCTCGCCCCGTGCTCTTCGGCGGTTCAAGCGCGAAGTAGGGGTCGGCGAGCAGACGGTCGAGCAGCACCGGTTGAACCGTGCCACGGCCAGCCCAGGCGCCGCCCAGGTCGCAGGCCTCCCCGAGCTGGTGCTGGCACCACGCATCCAGCAGGCCATTCGCCGGCCCGGTGTCGAAGCCGCGTACTCCGCCTTCGCGCGGCAACAGGGTGAGGTTGCCGATGCCGCCGAGGTTGAGCACCGCCCTGTTCTCGAGCGGGTCGGAGAACAACGCGGCGTGGAACGCCGGAACCAGCGGTGCGCCCTGGCCACCGGCGGCGACGTCGCGCCGGCGAAAGTCGCAGACCGTCATGATCCCGGTGCGCTCGGCGATACGGTGCGGGTCGCCGACCTGCAGGGTGAACGCGGGCTGGGAGCCTGGCCGATGGCGCAGGGTCTGGCCGTGGCTGCCGATGGCGCGTACCTGCGCTGGCGCCGTGCCGGCGGCTTCCAGCAGCGCCAGCGCGGCCGCGGCGAAGCGTTCGCCGATGAGCGCATCGAGCGCGCCGAAGGCATCGAGTGAGATCTCGCCAGCGCTCTGGGAGATCGCCAGGATCGTCTCGCGCAGCTCAACTGGGTAGGCGAACGTGCGCGCGGCGCACAGGCGAAAGCGTGGGGCGAACTCGACCAGGGCGGCGTCGATGCCGTCCGCGCTGGTGCCGGAAATCAGGCCGAGGAACAGCTCTGCCGGCACGAGGTCAGCGCGCCGCCAACTGCCTGCCCTCAAGCAGGTCGATGCGTGCGAGCCAGGGCTGGGTCTGAGCGTGGAAACGCGCCAGTTCGGTCTGCGGCAGCGGCTGCGGCTTGGGGAAGGTCACCTTCAGTGGGTCGCGGTGCACGCCCTTGATGCGGAATTCATAGTGCAGATGCGGGCCGGACGCGAGGCCGGTCGCACCGACGTGTCCGATCACGTCGCCCTGGCGTACGCGCGCACCGCGCCCGAACCGGCCGAACCGCGACATGTGCGCGTACAGGGTCGTGATGCCATTGCCGTGATCGAGAATGATGGTGCGGCCGTAGCCGCGCTGCGTTCCGATGAAGCTGATGCGGCCGTCACCCGCGGCCATGATCGGAGTGCCGGTTGCGGCGGCGTAATCAACACCGCGGTGCGCCCGCACGGTCCCCAGGACGGGATGACGGCGGTTGGGATTGAAGCGAGAACTGAGCCGGGCAAACTCGATCGGCATGCGCAGGAAGCCCTTCTTCATGGGCCGGCCCTCGGCGTCGAAGTACTCGACGCGGCCATCGGGGAAGACGTAGCGGTATGCAGTGAACCGCCGCCCCTGGTTGACGAAGCTGGCGGCCAGGATGTCGCCGCTGCGCAGGCGCTCGCCTTCCCGGTAGACCTCCTCGTACACCACCGAGAACGCATCGCCCTCGCGAAGATCCTGGGCGAAGTCGATGTCGTACCCGAACACCTTGGCCAGCTCGAGGATCACCTGAACCGACAGCCCGGCGTCCTCGCCATCCGCGAACAGCGAGCGCGTGATGCGCCCGGTTCCGCTCAGCACACGACGCTGCATCGGGCGCTCTAGAACGTCCTGTTCCAGCGTGCCGTCTGGATTCAGCGCCAAGCGCACGCGACTGGCCTCGTCGCGATCGTAGAGTAGCGCGCGCAGCACGCCCTCCTCGGGGATGTCGAACGCAAACCGCTCGCCCGCCCGGATGCGGGTCAGGCGCTGCTTCAACTCGCGGTCCTGCAACAGCTCATGCAGCACGCGGCTCGACAGGCCCAGATCGGTGAAGACATCTCCCATGGTCTGTCCGGGCGCGATGGTCACCTGCGTCCACTCCACACTGGCGCTGCTGGCCGCCGAGCGATCGGGCTGGGGCGACGGCGGCGGCAGGGGCATGGCGGTGGTTTCGATGGACGCGCGTGGTTCGCCGCCGACGGCGCTGGCGAGGGTCGGCACCAGCAACAGCATGCCGAGAGAGACGGCACTGCCTAGGCCCAACGCATACCAGTGGCGATGCCTGCCACCCGCGGCCGCCCCGACTGCGCGCCGACATTGTCCAACGACCAAACCAAGCGACTGGCGAACGCGCCCGCGCGTGTCGATCCGCATCGATGCCTCCTTGTGCCCTTGCTCCCGACCCCGTGCCGGCGCCGCAACGATACCTAGCGTCAAAAGCACGCGTCAAACCCTTGTCGGAAAAGGGAAATTTAGCGCTTCGACTTAACTTTGATTTAACGAACAAGGCGACAAGACGGAGGCGTGAGCGCGACGCTTGGTCGCATCCGTGCCCGACAGTGCCACAGCCCCCCCTTCCCATGGGCGAGCGGAGTGTGCACAATTCGCGCCCCTTCGCCGGGTGGCCGAGAGGTCGCGAGGCGGGGGAGGAAAAAAAGCGGATTTAGGGTGTTGACGAACTCGAAATCTGCTGTAAGATGTGCGGCTCCCTTGAGCGAAACGCGAAGGGAAGCGGAGCCGAAAGGTTCTGCGAGTCGAGAGATCTTTGACAGTGTGCGCAGGTGACTTGTGC
>JANJTY010000239.1 GCA_024710865.1 Lysobacteraceae bacterium
AGGGCGCGCTGTTCGCGGCCGCGGCGCTGGGCCTCGGCGTAGGGCACGCGCTGGAACATGACTTGCGAGTAGCGCGGCACGAAGCGGTCCGGGTGGCGCTGCGCCAGCAGCAGTTCGAGCTGGCGCTGCAGGCGGTAGTCGGCATCGTCGACGCGGTCGCGCATCTCGATGTAGTTGTCCAGCGCCATCTGCTGGATGGCGAGCGCGTTCGGGGCGCGCTCGGCCTCGAAGGCGGCGAAGGCCGCGGCGAAGTCGTCGGCGGCCTCGATCCGCTCGACCAGGGCCACGCAGTCCTCGAAGGCGCAGTTCATGCCCTGGCCGTGGAAGGGCACCATCGCGTGCGCGGCATCGCCCAGCAGCACGGCCTGGCCGCCGTGGTGCCAGCGATCGACGTAGAGCGTGGACAGCGGCGTGGTCGGGTTGTCGACGAAGTCGCGCTGCAGGCGCGGGATCAGCGGCAGGGCATCGGCGAAGTCGCGCGCGAAGAAGGCCTGCGCCTCGGCCGCGCTGCGCAGGCTGGCGAAGCTGGGCTCGCCTTCGTTGGGCAGGAACAGGGTGACGGTGAAGGTGCCCTCGGTGTTGGGCAGGGCGATGCACATGTAGCCGCCGCGCGGCCAGATGTGCAGCGCATGCGGCTCCATGCGGAAGCCGCCGTTGGTGCCGGGGGGGATCTCCAGCTCCTTGTAGCTGTGCCCGAGCGACTCCCAGCGCTCCTGGGTGAGGCCGGCCGCGACCATGGCCTGGCGCACGGCCGAGCCGGCGCCGTCCGCGCCGATCAGCACGTCGAAGCGTTTCGAGGCCGCGCTGCGCTCCAGGTCGCTGACGATCTCGATGCTGCGCTGGCCGAAGTCCACCGCCTGGATGCGGCGGTTGAAGTGCAGGCGCGCGCCGGCGGCCTCGGCGGCATCGAGCAGGGCGACGTTGAGGCGCCCGCGGTGGACCGACCAGATCACCTCGCGCTCGTTGCGGCCATAGGGCTGCAGTTCGCTGCGGCCGTCCTCGAAGTGGACCATGCGGCCGCGCATCATCACCGCCTGGCGCATCACGGTGCTTTCCAGGCCGGCCAGGCGCAGGCCGTGCAGGCCGCGCTCGGCCAGGGCCAGGTTGATCGAGCGTCCGCCCTCGTAGCCGCGCTGGCGCGGGTCGGGACGGCGCTCGAGCACGTCGACCTCGAAGCCGCGGCGGGCGAGCAGGGTGGCGAGCAGGGCGCCGGCCAGGCCGGCACCGGCGATCAGGATGGGGGACGTGGCGTTCGGCGTCATGCGCGGGCTTCCGGCGTTGCGGTCAGTGCCAGGCTTCGATCGCCCGCACCAGGGCGAGGATGTCGCTGTGGCGGTTGTACAGCGGCACGGGCGAGATGCGGATCACGTCGGGCTCGCGCCAGTCGCCGATGATGCCGCGCGCTTCGAGGTATTCGAACAGGGCGCGGCCGCGCTCGCGCCCGCCCTGCACGCGCAGCGACAGCTGGCAGCCGCGGCGCGCGGGTTCGGCCGGCGTCAGGATCTCGATGCGCCCGGCGAGGCGCGCCCGCACCAGCGCCTCCAGGTAGCCGGTGAGGGATTCGGACTTGCGCCGCAGCGCAGGCATGCCGCCGGCGCGCTGGAAAATCTCCAGCGACACCCGCAGCGGCGCCAGCGCCAGGATCGGCGGGTTGGACAGCTGCCAGCCCTCGGCGCCGGGCGTGGGCACGAACTCCGGCTCCATGCGGAAGCGCGTGGTCTGGTCGTGGCCCCACCAGCCGGCGAAGCGCGGGCGGTCGGTCCGGGCATGGCGCGCGTGCACGAAGCAGCCCGCCACGGCGCCGGGGCCGGCGTTGCAGTACTTGTAATGGCACCAGACCGCGAAATCGGCGCCCGCCTCGTGCAGCGCCAGCGGCAGGTTGCCGGCGGCATGGGCCAGGTCGAAGCCGACCACGCAGCCCTTGGCGTGCGCCAGGCGCGCGATCTCGCGAAGGTCGAAGGCCTGGCCGCTGCGGTACTGCACGCCCGGCCAGAGCACCAGCGCGATGCGCTGGCCGTGCTCGGCCAGGGCGCGCTCGATCGCGGCGAGCGAAATCGTGCCGTTGGGTTCGTCCGGCTGAAGTTCGATCAGGTCGCGCGCTGGATCGAAACCGTGGAAGCGGATCTGCGACTCGACCGCATGGCGGTCGGAGGGAAAGGCGCCGGCCTCGATCAGGATCGCGGGGCGATCGGACGTGGGTCGGTAGAAGCTCACCATCATCAGGTGCAGGTTGGCGGTGAGCGAATTCATCGCCACCACCTCGCCCGGCTCGGCGCCGACCAGTTCGGCCAGCGGCGCGCGCAGCTCGGCGTGGTAGGGCATCCAGGGATGGCGGCCGCGGAAATGCGCCTCGACGCCGAGCGCCGCCCAGTCGTCCAGCTCCTGCAGCAGTGCCGCTCGCACCGCGCGCGGCTGCAGGCCGAGTGAGTTGCCGCAGAAATAGCGCTGGTCCTCGTCGCCGTGGCGCGGGATGTGGAACTCGGCGCGGAAGCCGTGCAGCGGATCGGCCGCGTCCAGGGCCAGGGCGTGGGCTTCGCTCTCGATCGGGTGCGTCATGCGCGGCGGTTCCGTGCGGACTCAGGCAGTGAGGGTGGGTTCGAAGCAGGCGCGGTAGCGATGCACCGCGGCGACCGGGTCGGGCGCGGCGAACACGCCCTCGATGGCGGCGACCAGATCGGCCCCGGCCCCCACCAACGTCAGTGCATTGTCCGGCGTGATGCCGCCAATCGCTACCCGCGGCAGGCCGAGCGCGGCTGCGCGCCTCAGCAGCTCGGGTGTGGCGCGCCGCGCCAGCGGCTTGGTCGCGGACGGAAAGAAGGCGCCGAAGGCCACGTAGCTGGCGCCTGCGTCGACGGCGTGCTGGGCCAGTTCGAAGCGGTCGTAGCAGGAGGCGCCGAGCAGGGCATCGGGCCCGAGGGCGGCGCGCGCCTGGCGCAGCTCGCCATCGTCCTCGCCGAGGTGGGCGCCGTCGGCTCCGATGTCGGCCGCGAGGCGCCAGTCGTCGTTCACGATCAGGGGCACGCCGGCGGCGCGGCAGAGCGGCAGCAGGGCAGCGGCCTGTTCACGCCGTAGCGCATCGCTCGCGGCCTTGTTGCGGTATTGCAGCCAGCGCGCGCCTGCGGCGAGCACGGGTCGCACCTGCGCCAG
>JANJTY010000251.1 GCA_024710865.1 Lysobacteraceae bacterium
TTCTGCCGCGGCGAGACCGACGTCTCGAACGCGTCGCGCCCGATCTCGAAGAAGGAGATGGACGCCTGCGCCCAGGCCGGCATCAAGTACATCGAGCTGCCCGTCGCCTACGACGCGATCACCGTGGTCGTGAACAACGACAACACCTGGCTCAAGGAGATCAAGGTCGAGGAGCTGAAGGCCATGTGGGAGCCGGCGGCCCAGGGCAAGATCGCGAAGTGGAACGACGTGAATCCCGCCTGGCCCGACCAGCCGCTCGCGCTGTACGGCCCGGGTGCCGATTCGGGCACCTTCGACTACTTCACCGACGCCATCAACGGCAAGGAAAAGGCCAGCCGCGGCGACTTCACCGCGTCCGAGGACGACAACGTGCTGGTGCAGGGCGTGTCGCGCAACAAGGGCGGCCTGGGCTATTTCGGCCTCGCCTACTACCTCGAGAACAAGGCCAAGCTGCGCGCGGTGCCGGTCGTCGCGAAGGGCACCACCGCGGGCGTCGTGCCGAGCTTCGACACTGTGATGGACGGCAGCTACCAGCCGCTGGCGCGTCCGATCTTCATCTACGTCAGCGCCAAGGCCGCCGCCGAGAAGCCCGAAGTCAGGGAGTTCGTCGAGTTCTACCTGAAGAACGCGCCGCAGCTGGTCAAGGAGGTGAAGTACGTGCCGCTCTCGACAGCCGACTACACCCACGGCATGAACAACTTCGCCAAGGGCAAGACGGGTACGGCCTTCGGCGGCACGCCCGAGGTCGGCATCAAGGTCGCCGAACTGCTCAAGCGCGATCCGAAGGAATAAGCGCCCGGGCCGCCCCGCGGGGCGGCCCTCGATGCTGCTGCGCCGATGGACAGTAGCCGGATGGAAGGCGCTGCCGAGCAGGGGCAGGTTTCGGGATTGCCTCTGCCCAACGCATCCCGTATTTCATTTCCGGCCTGTCGCGTCCGACCGGCTGCGGGGTCGTCAGTCCGCGAAGCGCGGTGTGCGCATTTCGCCAGCTGCTGCGAGTGCTTCGTCGAGGTCCGCCGATATCAGCATCGCGGCGTTCCATGTGGCGACCTGGTTGAGGCCGTCGGCGACGCTGTTGTCGCGGCTGTAATTGAGCATTTCCTTCGTGCCGCGCACGGCGAGCGGCGATTTCGTGGCGATCTGGCGCGCAATGCCTCGCACGGCGGCCAACAATGCGTCGCGGTCGGGATGGACAGCATTGGCGAGGCCGCAGCGCACGGCCTCGTCGGCCCCGAGCGTGCGCCCGGTGTAGGCGAGTTCGCGCGCGAGGCCTTCGGGAATGAGCCGCGGCAGGCGCTGCAGGGTGCCGACGTCGGCGACGATGCCGAGGTCGATCTCGCGCACCGCGAAGTGGGCGTCGGCGCTCACGTAGCGCATGTCGCAGCAGGCGACGAGATCGACCCCTCCGCCCAGGCAGGCGCCGTGGATCGCGGCGAGCACCGGCTTGCGGCAGCGCTCGAGGCTGGTGAGGCAGTCCTGCAGGTCGAGGATCAGGCGGCGCAGCTTCTCGCGCCGACGCGCCTCGTCGGCGTCGGCGATGCGCTGCAGGATACCGCCCAGCATGTCGAGGTCGATGCCGGCGCAGAAATGCCGGCCCTCACCGGACAGCACGACGGCGCGCACGGCCGGCTCGGCATCGGCCCAGTCGAAGGCGCTGCGCAGTTCGAACCAGAGCGCATCGTCGAGCGCGTTCGATTTATCGGGGCGGTTGAGGCAAACATCCAGCACGCCATTGGCGAGTTCGAGGCGCAGGGTGGTGAGCGGGGGCAGCGGCATGGTCGCTCCGGAAAAAGACGCCCCCGCTGCTTTGGGGGCGAATGGGAGAGAAACGATAAGCAAGGGATGAGCGCCCGCCTCAGTCGGCGAACAGCTCGTCGCCGCAGCCCGCCAGCGCCGCATCGCCGTTCATGACGGTGGCGGCGCGGGCCACAGCTTGCGGCAGCATCTGGTCGGCGTAGAAGCGGGCGGTGGCGATCTTGTTGCGGTAGAAGCTCTGGTCGCCTTCACCGTCGGCCAAGCGCGCGGCCGCGACGAGGGCCGCCTTGCCCATCAGCCAGCCGCCGCTCACGGTGACCGCGAGATGCAGATAGGGCACCGCGGCGGTCAGCGCCCCCCCGAGCCCGGTCTTGGCGTTGGCGGCCAGCCATTCGGTGGCGCCCATCCAGGCGTTGAGCGCGCTGGCGAGGGTTTGACCCATCACGCGCAGCTCGGGGCGCGCACTCGCGCCGAGCGCCTTGGCGGTCGCATGGATCTCGCCGAACACGCGCTTCACGGTGGCGCCCTGGTCGCGCATCAGCTTGCGGAAGATCAGGTCGTTGGCCTGGATGCCGGTGGTGCCCTCGTAGATCGTCGCGATGCGGGCGTCGCGCCAATGCTGGGCGGCGCCGGTCTCCTCGATGAAGCCCATGCCGCCGTGGATCTGGATGCCCAGCGAGGCCACTTCGATGCCCATCTCGGTGCTGCCGCCCTTGACGATGGGAATCATCAGTTCGGCGAGATAAAGGTTGCGCGCGCGGCTTTCGGGGTCCGGATCGCGATGGGCACGGTCGAGCAGGCCGGCGGTGTAATAAGCTAGCGCGCGGCAGGCTTCGACGCGCGACTTCATCAGCATCAGCATGCGGCGCACGTCGGGGTGCTTGTCGATGGTGACGAGCGCCTCGCCGGTGAGCGCGTCGCGCCCCTGCTTGCGCTCGCGCGCATAGGCAAGCGCCTGCTGGTAGGCGCGCTCGCCCAGCGCGATGCCCTGGACGCCGCAGCCCAGGCGGGCCTCGTTCATCATCACGAACATGTATTCGAGGCCGCGGTTCGCTTCGCCGAGCAGGTAGCCGGTCGCGCCGCCATTGTCACCGTAGGCCATCACGCAGGTCGGGCTGCCGTGGATGCCGAGCTTGTGCTCGATCGACACGCAGTGCACGTCGTTGCGCGCGCCGAGCGAGCCATCCGCATTCACGAGGAACTTCGGCACCAGAAACAGCGAGATGCCCTTCACGCCGGCCGGTGCATCGGGAAGGCGGGCGAGCACGAGATGCACGATGTTCTCGGTCATGTCGTGGTCGCCGTAGGAGATGAAGATCTTCTGGCCGAAGACCTTGTAGCTGCCATCGGCCTGCGGCTCGGCGCGCGAACGGATCAGCGCCAGGTCGGAGCCGGCCTGCGGCTCGGTGAGGTTCATCGTGCCGGTCCACTCGCCGACGATCATCTTCTCCAGATACGTGGCCTTGAGGCTGTCGCTCGCGCAGGTGAGCAGCGCCTCGACCGCGCCGGTGGTGAGCAGCGGCCCGATCGAGAAGGCGACGTTGGCGGAGGCGAACATTTCCTTCGCGGCGATCCCCAGCACGTCCGGCAGGCCCTGGCCGCCGAACTCGGG
>JANJTY010000317.1 GCA_024710865.1 Lysobacteraceae bacterium
GAGGCGCGAAGATCGAGTCTGGCAGCGTCAGCCGAACCGCACGGCGTTGGGCGTCGTGGAGGAGAACGCCGTGGCCGGGGGCAGGCTCGTAGCGACGCGTTTGCGTCCCCGCGCGCGGCCCGGCGACGTCACGGCGAGGGAATCCTGACCCGGCGAATGGGCAATCCAGCCGGGGCGAGTTCCTCCGGCACGACGCGATCGACCGGCAGCTCGATCAGGCGTCCTTCGGCATCGACGAACTCGAAGTCGGGCGAGAACATGAGGATCGGCTCGATCGGCTCGCCCTCATCGGTGACCTGGTGGTGGCGGACATACCCGAGCGGCAGTTCGAAGTCATCGGGAACCGCCAGTCCTTCCATCGGCGGGCTCGTGCCCGGCGGGTTGAAGGCGGCGATGCCCTCGTGGATGCCGGCCTCACGCAGCGCCGCGATCAGCTCGCCGGCGGTGGGCTCTTCATCGCCCGGGCGGAAGTAGGACGCGATGTCGTTGGGATCCGGTGCGGGCATGGCCTCGTCGGGTTCCACGTCGGGCGCCGGCGCCACCTGGCGCTGCGGCGATCGGGCCGCGATCACCGGTCCAGCTCCCGCGCTCCAGCTGACCGAACGGGAGCGGTCCGCGGCAGCCGGCTCCGCTCCGGGATCGGCGACCGCGGCTCCCCCGCGCGAGGGCGTCCAGGGCGCTTCATGCAGCCACCAGCCCAGCGTCGCCCCCAGGACAAGGACCGCTGCCGCCGCAGCGAGGATGCGCCGCTGGGCTCCGCCGGTCGGGTCCCGGCGGAGCTCGCGGATGCCGTCCTCATCGACGCAGGATGAGGTGGCATCGGCTGGCAGGCGCTTGGCCATGCACGGATCCGGCCGGATGGATCAGGGACTGGCCGGATTGAACACCGACACCGACCAGCCCATGCGCTCGTGTCCGTAGCGGTTCCAGATCGGGCTCTTGCCGCCGGTGAAGCTGGTGTAGCGCGGCGCCCCGGTGCCGGTGCTTCCGCCCCACAGCCCGGCGCTCACCGTGCCGCCGGTGTAGGTCGGGTGCGTGTCGTCGGACTGGATGTAGTCGAAGCTGCTGGAAGCGCTCACCAGCTTGACGTTGGCATCGCGCAAGGTCGGACGCAGCGTCGAGGTGATGCGCGCCAGGTAGCTGGCCTCGGTCTCGCCCGCCACGTAGCGCAGGGCCTCGGAGTCGATCTTGCCGTCGCCATTGCTGTCGTAGTCGGCGCCCATGTACTCGGCGAAGCTGTCGGCGCATTTGAAGCCCTTCTGGCGGGCGTATTCGCACATCCAGTAGTTCATCTTCACCAGCGCCGGCAGGAAGCGGTCACGCAGGTTGACGGTCTGCCCGGTGGCGGCATCGCGGCACGAGCTCTGCACGTTGTCGGCGTTGTAGCCCGGGTAGTAGAGGTTGGCGATCACCTTGAGGCGGGTATTGGCGTGCGCGTTGGCGTTAATGTAGTCCATCGCCGCGGCGACGTAGGTCTTGCAGTTGTTGACCGCGGTGTCGAGGACGGCGTAGTTGCAGGTCCCGCTCTGTCCCTTGAACGCGGAGCGCGCCTGCAGTCCGTCGTTGCCGCACATCTCGAAGGTCACCACGCGCGTGTTGCTGCTCTGCATGTAGGAGCGCTCGGCGACGATCTTGTTCTGGTAAACGTCGGAAGCCACCGCACCGGACTTGGCGCGCCGCACGCTCTCGATGTCCGCGTTCCAGGCCGCCGAAAGGTACTCGGCATCGACCGTGGGCGCCGAGTAGCGGGCAGCATTGCTGATCGAGCCGTTGTAGCCGGCGTAGATCGAATCGCCGTAGGCGACGATGCGGTACTTCGCGCTGGTACCGGAACGGTCCACGGTCCAGGAAACGTTCTGGTTCAAGGTGCTCGCAAAGCCGGTGGAACCGATCGAAAGCGCAGCCAGGGCTGTCAGCAGCCGAAGGCGGCTGCCGGTACGACGAAGCTTCATGTGTTCCCTCCCCAGGAATCGATGAGCTGTTGGGTTGTGCCTCCGGCACGACGTCCGGAGGGTCTTGAGCTAGCACGTGCACCGCACCCGTCACCGGGTTCGGCTCCCCCGCTTCCATACGCTAGAGTCTGGTTGTGATACGTGTCACGTCGCGGTGCACAAAACTGCGAACCCGGACACGGCGCCCGTCGACACAGGCATCCCGACCCCGGTTCGAGGCGCCACCCGGCCGGTTCCGTCGCCACCCTCGCGCGACGCCAGGATGCAGACTATCGGACCTGGTCACCCGCCTCCCGACTGCATGACGTCCTCCCTCTCGCCGCCCGATGACCGCGGCTCCGGCGTCGGCCATCGACCGCCCATCCCGCGAGCCGTCTGGGCCCTGGGCCTGGTCAGTCTGTTCACCGACCTGGGCTCGGAGATCGTGCACAGCCTCCTGCCCGTGCTGCTGGTCGGCGGCCTGGGCGCCAGTGCCTTCGCCATCGGCGTGCTCGAAGGGGCCGCCGAGGCGCTGATGTTGGTCACCAAGGTGTTCTCCGGCTACCTGAGCGATGCGCTGGGCAAGCGCAAGCCGCTGGTACTGCTCGGCTACGGCCTGGCCGCGCTGTCCAAGCCCCTTTTTCCCTTGGCCGGCAGCGTCACGACCGTGGTCGCCGCACGCCTGCTGGACCGCTTCGGCAAGGGCATCCGCGGCGCCCCGCGTGACGCCCTGATCGGAGACCTGGCGCCGCCGTCGATCCGCGGTGCCTGCTTCGGGCTGCGCCAGTCGATGGACACCGTGGGAGCGGTGCTGGGTCATAAGTCAACGCAATCCACACAGCGTTACAGCCACCTTCGGCAGGACACCATGCGCCAAGCAATGGCCGCTATCGGCGGGCGAAAAATCCCACACACTTTCTAAATTGATAGCAACAAATGGCGTGTACTGGTAGGGCGTGGCGGACTTGAACCGACGACCAAAGGATTATGAGTACCTTACGCGCCATACGCAAAAGCCTGTTTCATAGGGGAAACGGTGCGCGTGATGTGCGAAAAATGCCATGTTTTGCGTATCGGATGTCAAAAATCCTCGCACACTTTTACGCTTACTTCGGCCACGCGTCCCTCAAGGCTTCGA
>JANJTY010000345.1 GCA_024710865.1 Lysobacteraceae bacterium
GGCGGCGCGCGAATGGGCGCGAACCCAGCTGCCCGATGGCGCGCCGATCCTGATGATCTCGCCGTGTTCCAGCCATGCCTTGCGCAACTGGCGCGCGGAGCGCTACGCCGCGGTCGCCGACCATGCAGCCGCACGCGGCTGGCGCGTGGTGCTGATCGGCGGCCGCAGCCGGCTCGAGCGCGACACCGCCGATGCCATCCTCGCCGCGATGCGCCATGCGGCGCAGGACCTCGTCGGCAAGGACACCCTCAAGCAACTGATCGCCCTGCTCGAGCGCGCCGACGCCCTGCTCGCGCCGGACTCCGGGCCGGTGCACATCGCCAACGCCGTCGGCACGCCGGTGCTGGGACTCTACGCCTGCACCGACCTCAGCCGTTCCGGCCCGTACTCCGACCTGCGCTGGTCGGTGGACCGCTATGCCGAAGCGACCGAGCGCTTCGAACATCGACCCGCCGGCTCGCTGCGCTGGGGCAAGCGGGTCGAGCATCCCGGCGTGATGGACCTGATCGGGACCGACGCGGTGATCGAACGCTTCGACGCGCTCCTCGCGCACCTCGAGACCGGCGGCAAGGACTGACCCCACGCGCGCAGCGTGCGCTGGACCTGGCCCGGGCGGCGCTGGCTGCGCCGGCTCGGGCCGCTCACAAGCGCCGCGCCGATGCGGGGATCAGCGTCCCGACTGGCCCATCCTGCGCAGGATGTCGTCGAGCGGATTGCCGTCGCCGTCCGCATCGAGCATCGAGGCAAGACCGCCCAGGCCGCCGCCCTGCGCGGCACCGCCCTGGGCACCGCCGAGCAGTCCGCCCAGCAGACCACCGAGGCCGCCGCCGCCCGCCTGCGGTACCGCGGCTGCACCGCCGCCCTGCTTCGCCAAGGCGCCGATCACCAGCATGGCCAGCATCGGCAGCATGCGCTTGAGCAGGTCGGGGCTGAGGCCGGACTGGGCCGAGGCCGATTGCGCCACGGTGCGGCTGACGTCCCTGGAGCCGAAGATCTGTCCGAGCACATCGTTGCCGCGGTTCACGTTGGTCGGCTGCGGCGAGAGCAGATCGTCCAGCAGCCCGCTGCCGCCAAGCTGGCCGAGCAGGCCGCCGAGACCGCCCAAACCGCCAGGCTGGGCCTGGGCCTGCTTCTTGAAACCGCCGAGCACCGCCGGCAGCAGGGCCGAGGCGCCGCGCGCCGCCTGCTGCTCGTCGATGCCGAGCTCGCGCGCGATGGAGGAAAGCCCGCCGGTCTGGGCGAGCAGGTCGTTGATGTTCATGGGGCGTTCTCCGCGGATGCGTGGGCTCGACCGGTCAGTCGAGCAGGTCGGCCGGCACGTTGCCGCCGTTCGCCGCGAGGCGGGCGAGGACGGTCTTGTGCAGCCACAGGTTCATCTGCGCCGAGTCGGCCATGAGCGCCTCCGGGCAGCCCAGCTCGCGCGCCAGTTCCTTGCGCGCGCCGAAGCTGCTGTCGATATCCAGCAGCTTGAGCAGGTCGACGATCGAGGTGCGCCAGTTGAGCTTCTGCGGATTGGCCTTGGCGCGCGCCTCGAGCTGGGCGACCACGTCGACCATCGGCATCGGCGCTGGCGCAGGCGCAGGCGCCGCAGCCGGTGCGGGAACAGGAGTCGGCGCGCTCGGCTGCGGCTTAGGCGTCGGTGGCGCGGCCTGGGGAACCGGCGCCGCCTTGGCGCTGCCGAAGCCCAGGGTGGAAAGGATCGTGTCGAACAGGCCCATGCGGTCGTCCTCCTCAAGTGGGATGGATTCCGGACCGCGTCCCCTCGCCTGCGGCAGGCGGCCGTCCGGTTGCCGCCCGGCCACTGTACGTGGATGCGGGCGCGGATGCGAACGCGCTTGCGGCGGCGGAACGGCTCAGGGCGCGGTAGCGTTGGGAGCGCGGTAATCCTGGTAGCTCTTCTCCTCGACGTAGGCCGAGCCCAGCGCGAGGTTGATATCGCGCTTGATGCGCGCGCGCTCGTCGTTCTCGAAGTACACCGCGCGCGCCAGGCGGATGAACTCGGCGTCGAAGGCCTGCGCCTTCTCCTTCAGGCGGATGTCGTCCTCGATCACCCAGAGCCGCTCGTTCACCGCCTTGAGCGCGGCGCGCAGCGCTTCGATGTCGATGCGCGAGGCCGGATTCGCGGCCCAGGTGCGCTCCAGCGCGTCCAACTCCTTGCGCACGTTGGCGAGCTTGGCCGGATCGGACATGCGCTCGGACTTGATCTGCAGGATGGCGACCTTGTCCAGCAGTTCGCCGAAGGAGACAGGAACGAGGATCTCGGACATGCGCAGGCTTCCAGACGTTGAATTCGGGTTCACGCCCGCCGAAGCCGGGCGCCGGATACGAAAAAGGCCCGCAAGCGGGCCTTTGTTCGAAGCTGGCGGAGAGAGAGGGATTCGAACCCTCGATAGAGCTTTTGACCCTATACTCCCTTAGCAGGGGAGCCCCTTCGGCCTCTCGGGCATCTCTCCGGATGTCGCGAGCGGGCCTGTGGCCCGCCGGCAAGACGGCGAAGCATACAGCCTCGCCGCGCGCCCGGCAAACCTTCCGTGCTCAATCGGCGCTCTCGCCACCGACCTGTTTGGCTGCGTCCTCACGCTGGATGCGCTGGAAGATTTCCTCGCGATGCACGGCGACATCCTTCGGCGCATTGATGCCCAGGCGGACCTGGTTGCCCTTCACGCCAAGCACCGTCACCGTGACCTTGTCCCCGATCATCAGTGTCTCGCCAACCCTGCGGGTCAGAATCAACATGTTCCTCTCCTTGCTCCGGACCTGGCCGTCCGCGAGCCCCCCCCTCGTCCGCCGCGCCGATGCCTCGGCCCGGGCCTCCTGCTTCACGCGCTGGGCGCGCTGCGACGGCCCGAGTCTATGCCATGCGCGCGAAGTGCCGCAACGCGGCTGCGCTGGCGGCGTGACCGCAGTCACAGCCGCGCGGATTGAAATCACGCGGCGTGGATGCGCTACTGCAGGCGCTGCGAGACCCAGTCGCCGACGCCCTCCAGCGCGCCGAGCAGGGCGGGACCATCGTCGCCACCGCCCTGCGCCAGGTCCGGGCGCCCGCCGCCCTTGCCGCCGATCTGCCCGGCGATGTGGCTGAGCAGTTCGCCAGCCTTGACCCTTCCCTGCGCGCTGCCGGCAACGCCCGCCACCAGCGCGGCCTTGCCGTTGGCCGGCGCGGCCAGCACGATCACCGCATCGCGCAGGCGATCCTTGAGCTGGTCGACGGCCTCGCGCAGGGCCTTGGGCTCCATGCCCTCGATGCGGGCGGCGACGAGCTTGATGCCGCCGATGTCGCGCGCCTGCGCGGCAAGCTCGGTGGTGGCGCCGGAGGCGGCCTTGGCCTTGAGCGACTCGAGTTCCTTCTCCAGCTTCTTCTGCCGATCCAGCAGCTGACGCAGCTTGTCGAGCACGTCGGATGCGTTGCCGCCGAGCAGGCCGGCGGCCTCCTTCAGGCGCCGCTGCTCCTCCGCCACGTGGTCGAGCGCACCCTGGCCGGTGGTCGCCTCGATGCGGCGCACGCCGGCGGAGATGCCACCCTCGGACAGGATCTTGAGCAGGCCGATGTCGCCGGTGTGGCGCACATGGGTGCCGCCGCACAGCTCGGTGGAGAACGCACCCATGCGCAGCACGCGCACGCGCTCGCCGTAC
>JANJTY010000375.1 GCA_024710865.1 Lysobacteraceae bacterium
TATCGGCGGCACCAGTCTCGCACTGACGCCCGAACAGTCCGAACTGCTGATCGCCGGCGACTACAGCTGGCAGGTCACCGCCCACAACGCGGCCGGCGAGCGCGAGGCCAGCAACGGCCCCTCGGGCTTCCAGGTCATGACCGAGGCGGTGTTCGGCAATGACTTCGAGTGATGCCTCCGGACGGGGAGGCGCGATGCCTCCCCGTCCCGGTCCACGCGTCTTCCGGATCGCGGGTCACCGCATGACGAATGTATCGGCTTGTCCCTGCGGCCTGCCGCGCGCGCTGGTCGACTGCTGCGGGCGCTGGCACGCCGGCGAGCCTGCACCCGATGCCGAGGCCCTGATGCGTTCGCGCTACAGCGCCTACACGCTGGGCCTGACCGACTACGTGCTCGCCACCTGGCATCCGCACACGCGACCCGCGGGACTCGCCTTGGATCCGCCCGGCACGCGCACCTGGCTGGGGCTCGCCGTGCGTGCGCATCGACGGATCGACGACCACCGCTCCGAGGTCGAGTTCGTCGCGCGCAGCCGAATCGGCGGCGCGCCGGCGCAGCGCCTGCACGAACGCAGCCGCTTCGTGCGGGAGGGCGGTCGCTGGTTCTACCTTGATGGCGACCTCCTCGGTTGAGTCGCTCGACAGAGCGGCCACCTGGGGCGGCGCCGTGATCGAGCGAGACGTTCTGGCGCCAGCGGTTCCGATGGCGTCACGGCTCGGGCTGGCGTTGCCCGCGGAACGGCGTAGGCTGACACCGCGTCGCGGCGCGGCAATCGTTCCTGGTCCCTGCGCTGCCGCGGTTGCGACGGGTACGGCGGTGGCCTGCGTCGGTCGCGACGCGAACCTGCACAGGCAAACGGGGGCGGACATGGCTACGAACGTGGATACGGTGCATGGCATCCAGGCGGCCTTCGCGGCAGGCGACATCCCGGCTGTGCTGGCGGGTCTGGATGCACCGATCGAATGGATCGAGGCGGCGAATTCCCCTGCGCCGACGGCAGTTCCTGCACCGGTGCGGCGGCCGTGTTGCGGGGCGTTCTTGCCCGCACGGGGGCCGACCGGGACGGGTTCTCCTCCAGGCTGGCGCAGGTGCTGGCGGTGGAGGGCCATCGGGTTCTGGTCACCGGCCCCCACCAGGCGGGACGAAACGGTACGGGCGCGGCCCTGGATGCTCGGTTCGCGCATCGGGGGAGCCTGCGCGATGGCCGGGCCGTCGCCGTCCGGCCGTAGGCGGACACCCATCAGACCCGGCGCGTGATGGACGCCTGAGACGGGCGATCCGGCCTGGCTCGGCGACCAGCGCGCGGCCGGGACGGCTTTGACGCCGCTTGACGCCGTGCGCCCTGCCTGCGGCAGCCGCGGACACACCCTTCACCCGACAGCACCCCGGAGCGAACCGCATGTCTTCCATCCGCTACGTCACCCTGCTCTTTCTCGCGCTGCCGGGTCTGGCCTGGACCCAAAGCACGACGCACTACGACTGGCTGACCCAGGGCCAGGTCAGCGGCCGTCTTGAGGTCACCCGTCACCCGGACGGCGAGCGCAGCGCCTTCTTCGAGTTCAATGACCGCGGGCGGGGACCGCGGCTGGAGGAGCGCTACCGGGTCGACGCATCCGGCCTGCTGCGGTCTTTCCACATCGGTGGCAAGCCGTACATGGGCGCGCCGGTGGACGAAGGCTTCGAGTTCGACCAAGGCGTGGCGCGCTGGCGCAGCACGCTGGAGTCCGGCAGCGTCGAGGGACCGCTGCAGGCCTACTACCTGGCCGGCGAGAGCACGCCGGAGACCCTCGCCGCGCTCGCGCGAGCCTTGCTCAAGGCGCCGGATGGGCGGCTGCCGCTGTGGCCGTCCGGAGAGGCGCGCATCGAGCGGCAGGACTCGTTGACGGTGGAGCACCAGGGCCAGTCGCGTACCGGCATCCTGTATGCGATCTCCGGGCTGGACCTCGCACCGGCGCACGTCTGGCTCGATGCCGACGGTGAACTGTTCGCCGCCGCCCTGGGCTGGATGGGCCTGGTGCCGCGCGGCTGGGGCGAGGTCCTGCCGCAGATCGAGGAGCGCCAGCGGCGGGCGGAGCACGAGGCCCAGCGCCGGCTCGCCGCGACGCTCATCGAACCGATGCCGGCATCCCTGTGCCTCACGGGCTTCCGCGTGCTCGACGTCGACGCCGGCCGCCTGCTCGACGACGCCCGCGTGCGCATCGAGTCGGGCACGATCCGCGCGGTCGGCACCGGCGCCAGCGTCGACTGCAGCGGCGCCGCCGTCATCGAGGGCGAAGGGCGCAGCCTGTTGCCGGGCCTGTGGGACATGCACGTGCACATCGGTGCCGGCGACGGTCCACTGCACCTTGCCGCCGGCGTGACCAGCGTGCGCGACCTGGCCAACGACCACGATCGGCTGATGGAGCTGATCGGCCGGATCGAGCGCGGGGAGACCGTCGGTCCGCGCGTCTACCGCGCCGGCTTCATCGATGCCAGCGGTCCCTTCGCCGGACCCACGCGCAACCTCGCCGACAGCCTCGACGAGGCGCTGGGCTATGTCGATCAGCTCGCGCAGCAGGGCTACCGCCACATCAAGATCTATTCCTCCATCCGTCCCGAGTGGGTGGCGCCGATGGCGGCGGCGATGCGCGCGCGCGGCATCACCCTGTCCGGCCATGTGCCCTCGGGCATGAATGCCGCGGAGGCGGTGCGTGCCGGTTTCGACGAGATCCAGCACATCAACATGCTGTTCCTGCACTTCCTCGCCGGCCCGGACGACGACACCCGCACGCCGCTGCGCTTTTCGCTGGTGGCCGAGCGTGGGCACGGACTGGATCTCGAATCCCAGGCGGTGGCCGAGTTCATCGACCTGCTCAAGCTGCGCGGCACGGTGGTCGATCCCACGGTGACGATTTTCGACAGCATGTTCCGCCACCGCAGCGGCGAGCCGGACCCCAGCTACGCGATGCTGGTCGAGCACCTCCCCGCCACGCTGCGCCGTTCACTGCTGCGCGGATCGATGCCGATCGACGATGGCAACGCCGCGCGCTATGCGGCCTCGGCCGATGCCCTGCTCGGGATGGTCCGGAAGCTGCACGCGGCCGGCGTGCCGCTGGTGGCTGGCACCGACAGTCTCGCCGGCTTCACCCTGCACCGCGAACTGGAGCTCTACGTGCACGCGGGCATTCCGGCGGCGGATGTGCTGCGCATCGCCACCCTCGGCGCCGCCCGCGTGGCGGGCGTCGAGCAGCAGGTGGGCCGCATCGCTGCCGGATACGCTGCCGACCTCATCGTCGTCGACGGCGACCCCCTGGCCGACATCTCGGCGGTCCGCCGCGTCGCGCTCACGCTGAGCGGTACACGCCTCTACCGGCCGGATGCGATTTACCGGGCCCTGGGGATCCGTCCCTTCGTCCCGTCGCTGCCGCTGCGCGACTGAGGCGATGGGCCACCCGCTTGACAACATCTTCTGGCATGCCCTGACCGGACCGCAGGCCAGCATCGCGGTGGGTGGCCCGCAGGCGCGGCGGTTCGCCCCGGGCTTCTCGCCGATTGCCGGGTTTGCGGATCCGGCGCGGCCCGACTTCGACGCCCTCGCACCGCACTGCCGGCCGGGAGACCGTCTGTATGTCGATGCCTGGAGCGGCGAGGCGCCGGGCGGCTGGCGCATCGCGCTGGATGCCAGCATGGACAAGATGGTCTGGGACCGGGCCGGCGGCCCGGATGGCGAGCTGCCCGACGTGCGCGAACTCGGCCCCGTGCACGCCGCCCTTGCGCTGGCCTTGGCGCAGCTGACCCGTCCCGGACCCTTCGGGCCGCGCACGCTGGAGATGGGCGCGTACCTCGGCGTCTTCGCGGGCGAACGGCTGGTCGCGATGGCGGGCGAACGCGCGTTCGCGGCCGGTCTGCGCGAAGTCAGCGGCATCTGCACCGATCCGGCCTTCCAGGGCCGCGGACTGGCCCGCGCCCTGACCGCGATGGTGATCCGCCGCATCCTGGCGCGCGGCGAGACGCCGTTCCTGCACGTCATGGCCGGAAACCAGGCGGCGCATGCGTTCTACCTTCGCCTGGGATTCCGGGACCACCGCCGCAGCCCGCTGCGGATCGTCGAGCGGGTCTGACGCCGGCGCGAAGCCGGGCTTTCCCTTCCGCCACCCCTCGCCAGACTCGCGCCGACGCGCTACGGTTCGCAGCAGAAAGGACCGGGCCCGAAGGGGGTGTCCGGACCTCACCAAGGACCAATCAGGGGAAGCTTCCGATGCGCATCCTGGACCGTTCCGTCTACGTCGGACCGTCGCTGTACGCCCATTTTCCGGTCATCCGGCTGGAACTCGACCTCGGCGAGCTGGAGCACTGGCCCAGCGCCCGCCTCGGTGCGCCCTTCATCGACGGCCTGGTCGCGGCCTTGCCGGGCCTGGCCGAGCACGGCTGCTCCTACCGCGAGCCGGGCGGTTTCATCCGCCGCCTGCGCGAAGGCGAGGGCACCTGGCTTGGGCACGTGCTGGAGCACGTCGCGATCGAACTGCAGAACGTGGCCGGCGAGGAGGTCACGTTCGGCAAGACCCGCAGCATCGACGGCCGTCCCGGCGTCTACAGCGTGGTCTACGAGTATGCCCAGCGCGAGGAGGGCATCGAAGCCGGTGAGCTGGCCCTGCGCCTGCTCTGCTCGCTGCTGCCCCGCGAACTGCAGCCGGACGATACGGTGTCCGAGGGCTGGGACTGGCCGACGGCGCGCGACGAGTTCATCCGCTATGCCCAGCGCCGCGCGCTGGGGCCGTCGACGGCGTCTCTGGTGAAGGCGGCGGAGAGCCGCGGCATCCCGTGGTTCCGCCTCAACGATCAGTCCCTGGTCCAGTTCGGCCACGGCCGCTACCAGCAGCGGATCCAGGCCACGGTCACCGGCAAGACCCCGCACATCGCCGTGGAACTGGCCAGCGACAAGGAAGAGACCAACAAGATTCTCGCCTCGCTGGGCCTGCCGGTGCCGCGCCAGATCCTGGTGCAGAGCGAATCCAGCGCCGTGCGCGCGGCCGAGCGCATCGGCTATCCGGTGGTGACCAAGCCCTACAACGGCAACCACGGCCGCGGCATCTCGATCCGGCTGACCACGGCCGACGAGGTGCGCGACGGATTCGCCAAGGCACGCGAGCACTCGCGTTCGGTCATCGTCGAGACCTACCTCGAAGGCGATGACCATCGCCTGCTGGTGGTCAATGGCGAGCTGGTCGCGGCCACCCGGCGCACGCCCGGACACGTGGTCGGCGATGGCCGGCACAGCATCGCCGAGCTGGTCGAGATCGTGAACCAGGACCCGCGACGCGGCGTCGGGCACGAGAAGGTGCTCACCCGCCTGGTGCTGGATGCGCAGGCCGAGATGATGATGGCGCGGGCCGGCGTGACGGCCGACAGCGTTCCGGCAGAAGGGCAGGTCGTTTACCTGCGCTCCACCGCCAACCTTTCCACCGGCGGCACCGCCACCGACGTGACCGACATCATCCATCCGGACAACCGCGACATGGCGGTGCGGGCGATCCGCGCCATCGGCCTGGACGTGGGCGGCGTGGACTTCCTCAGCACCAACATCGCCGAGAGCTACAAGGCCATCGGCGGCGGCATCTGCGAGGTCAACGCCGCGCCCGGCTTCCGCATGCACGTGGCCCCTTCGGAGGGCACTCCCCGCGACGTGGCCGGGCCGGTGATCGACATGCTGTTCCCGCCCGGCGCGCCGGCGCGCGTGCCCATCGCCGCGGTGACCGGCACCAATGGCAAGACCACCACCGCGCGCATGCTCGCGCACATCGCCAAGATGGCCGGCTACACGCCTGGCCTCACCACCACCGACGGCGTCTATATCGACGGCCAGCGCACGGTGGAAGGCGACATGACCGGCCCGGTCTCGGCGCGCATGGTGCTGGCCGATCCGCAGATCGATTTCGCCGTGCTGGAGACCGCGCGCGGCGGCCTGCTGCGCGCCGGCATGGGCGTGCCCGAGGTCGACGTCGGCGCGGTGCTGAACGTGCAGTCCGACCACCTCGGCATGAAGGGCATCGACACACTGGAGCAGTTGGCCGAGGTCAAGCGCATCGTGGTCGAGGTGGCGAAGGACTGCGCCGTGCTCAACGCCGACGATCCGAACGTGCTGAAGATGTCGGGCTACACCGACGCCAGGACGATCTGCTACGTCACGCTGAATCCCTCGCACGGGCTGGTGCGCGAGCACATCCGTGCCGGCGGCCGCGCCTGCGCGCTGGAGGCCGGCGTCAACGGGCAGATGATCACCCTGTACGACAAGGGCAGCCACATCCCGCTGCTCTGGACCCACCTGATCCCGGCCACGCTCGAGGGACGCGCCCTGCACAACGTGCAGAACGCGATGTTCGCCGCGTCCATGGCCTATTCGATGGGCTTCAAGCTCGACGCCATCCGCCAGGGTCTGCGCACCTTCGACACCACCTTCTTCCAGGCCCCGGGCCGGATGAACGTGTTCGACGAGCACCCGTTCAAGGTGCTGTTCGACTACGGCCACAACGCGCACGCCGTGAAGGTGATGGCCGACCTGGCCCAGCGCCTCGACGTGGCCGGGCGCCGCATCGTGGTGATGGCCGGCCCGGGCGACCGCCGCGACGCCGACATCCTGGCCATCGCCGATGCGGTCGCCGGTGGCTTCGATCACTACTTCTGCCGGCGCGACGATGCCCTGCGCGGACGGGCGCCGGACGAGGTGCCGAAGATGCTCGCCGCGCGCCTGCGCGAGCTGGGCGTGCCCGAGCACGCCATCACCCTGATACCGGACGAGCAGGAATGCATCGATGCGGCCCTGCGCATGGGCCGCGCGGGCGATCTGCTGCTGGTCTTCGCCGATGCGCTCACGCGCTCCTGGAAGCAGGTGATCAAGTTCAAGCCGGAGGGCGTGGCGCCGAAGGCCGCGGCCCGGCCGGCCAACGATGCGCCCGTCTCGCTGCCGGGCGAGAGCGCCTCGGATGAGCGCTTCCTCGCCAGCCTGGAGGGCGTGGTGATCGACGAGCGCGGTGTGCATCTCTCGCGCGAGGCCAGCGATTGAGCGGGGCGCTGCCCGAGACGCCCTTCGAGGGCTCGCGCCGGCTGACCGGCCCCAACCTGTACTTTGGCGGTTGCGGCGTGGTGCTCGAGACGCGCGCCGAACCGACCGCGGCGCAGATCGAACGCTGGCGGGAGCGGGTTGCCTGGGCCGTCGACGCGCTGGGCTGGCCTGAGCCCGGCCCGGTGGTCCGTGCGCATCCCGGTGGCGCCGCGCTGGCTTTTCGCGCCGAGCCCGACCAGTTGCTGACCGCGACGGAGGTGAACGAATGGGCCTGGTGCGTGGCCCGCGCCGCGCCCATCCTGCATGCGCCGGGTCATCCCGCCATCGACGACGAAACGGCCGCGCTGCGGACCCTGCGCAGCTTGGCTGCCGCGGAGCGGGATCCCGCCCTGCGCGCGCTGGTCGCGGCCGCCGCCACGCGCGGCGTCGATCTGCTGTGGGACGACGAGGAGGTCTCGCTGGGACTCGGTGCCGGATCGCTGCGCTGGCCGCGCGACACGCTGCCCGATCCGCGGGCGGTGGCCTGGGAGCGTCTGCACCGAATTCCCGTGGCGCTGGTCACCGGCTCCAACGGCAAGACCACCACGGTGCGGCTCATCGCGGCCTGCTGCCGTGCGCAGGGCTGGCGCAGCGGGCACAACTGCACCGACGGCCTGTTCCTGGACGGTGCCCTGGTCGAGCCCGGCGACTGGTCGGGTCCGGCTGGCGCGCGCGCGGTGCTGCGCCACGAGCAGGTCGATGCCGCGGTGCTGGAGACCGCGCGCGGCGGCATCCTGCGCCGCGGATTGGCGTTCGATGCCGCCGACGTGGCCGTGGTCACCAACATCAGCGTCGACCATTTCGGCGAGTACGGCATCGCCAGTCTCGCCGATCTTGCCCAGGTCAAGCTGGTGGTCGCACGCGGCTTGCGGCCGGCCGGACGCTTGGTGCTGAATGCGGACGACCCCGAACTGCGAGCCGCGGCGCCCGCGCACCCGACGCTGGCCTGGTTCGCGGCGGAGCTCGACGATCCCTTCCTCACCGCGCAGTGCGCGCAGGGCCGCTCGATCTGCGGCGTGCGACAGGGGCGCCTGGTGCTGGTGCGCGCAGGGCTCGGACACGACCTGGGCGCGGTCGCCGACATGCCCCTGAGCGTTGCCGGGGCCGCGCGTTACAACATCGCCAACCTCGCCGCCGCCGCGCTCGCCGCTGAAGCGCTCGGCATTGCGCCCACGGCCATCGCGACCACCTTCGCGCATTTCGGCAGTCGCCGCTCGGACAATCCGGGTCGCCTGCAGCGCTGGTCCCTGGGCGGTGCCGAAGTGCTGATCGACTACGCGCACAACCCGGCCGGACTCGAAGGGCTGCTCGCGGTAGCCCGGGCGCTGGGCGGACAGCGCCTGGGTCTGTTGCTCGGTCAGGCCGGCAACCGCGGCGACGCGGAGATCGCCGAACTGGCGCGCACCGCCGCCCGTTTCTCGCCCGATGTCGTGGTGCTCAAGGATTTGGACGGCTACCTGCGCGGACGCGCTCCTGGCGAAGTTCCGCGGCTGTTGGGGACGGAGCTCGAGCGCAGCGGCGTACCTGCGGCCCGTATCCGCACGGTGCTCCCCGAGCGCTCGGCCGCCCGCACCCTGTTGGCGCTCGCGCGTGCCGGCGATGTCCTGGTCATGCCGATGCACGCACTGGCCGCGCGCACCGCGTTGACGCGCCTGCTCGATGCCCTGGTCGCTGGCGGCTGGCGCTGCGGCGAGCCGCTGCCGGCCGATCCCGAGGACAGGACCGATACCGCATCTTCGGCCGACGGGGCGCCGCAGTCCGGCAGCCGCAGCCGTTGACCTGCGTCAACGCTGGGCCTACACTTTCGCGCTTGTTCGCGGGTCGGTTGACCTGCACCGCCGGTTCCGGAGTCGTGCCGGGGCATAGCTCAGCCTGGTAGAGCGCCAGCTTTGGGAGCTGGATGTCGGGGGTTCGAATCCCTCTGCCCCGACCATCCGGTTCGCGCTCGCAAGGCCGGGCAGGGGTCTGCGGATCCCGCGGTTCGGTTCGGGCGCCTGTAGCTCAATCGGATAGAGCATCGGCCTTCTAAGCCGGCGGTTGCAGGTTCGAGTCCTGTCGGGCGCGCCATCGGTGGCAAGTGTGCAGCAGGCCCTGGAAGGAATCCGAACGGCGATCGCTCCAGGGACGGATGTAGAGCGCGATGCAGACTCAATGGTGGATGTAGCTCAGTCGGTTAGAGCACTGGATTGTGATTCCAGGGGTCGCGGGTTCGAATCCCGTCTTCCACCCCAGCCTCAAGATGCGGCACAATGCGCATCCTTCGGCGGTCATGACAGACCGCCACCGGTTCAGATGGGCCGTTAGCTCAGTTGGTAGAGCAGCTGACTCTTAATCAGTAGGTCCAAGGTTCGAATCCTTGACGGCCCACCATCTTCCCGAACCCTGACTCCCCGCCATGTCTGGCGGCCCCCCCAAGCGAAAGTGGCGGAACTGGTAGACGCGCTGGATTTAGGTTCCAGTGGGGCAACCCGTGAGAGTTCGAGTCTCTCCTTTCGCACCATCCGGCAACGGAGGCGCGGGGACGAGCCGGGGCTCCGCGGGTTTTTTCATTTTCGCGCCCACAAAACGGCGCGGTCGCAGGAGTGAACATGCAAGTCTCGCTTGAGAACACCGCCAATCTGGAACGCCGCCTCACCGTCAGCCTCCCGGCCGAGCGCCTGGAAGGCGTGGTGGGCAACCGCCTGCGCGAGCTGGCGAGCACCGCCAACATCAAGGGCTTCCGCAAGGGCAAGGTCCCGACCAAGGTCATCGAACAGCGCTTCGGCGCCCAGGTCCGCAACGAGGCCTACGGCGAGCTGATCCGCGAGAGCCTGGGCGAAGCC
>JANJTY010000382.1 GCA_024710865.1 Lysobacteraceae bacterium
CCGGCACTCAGGGCGCGATCAGGGCCGAGGTGCCGAGCCCGGGACCGTACACCACGGCATTGCCCAGCACGCGCTGCATGCCAAGGCTGGCGCCGCGAAAGACCGGCGAGGTGGCGAACAGGATGGCCTGGCCGCGGCCGACGCGCTCCTGCGTGACCCAGGCGGTGTTGGCCAGGCGCTCCTGCGCTTCGGGCCAGAGCAGACCACCGGCGCGCAGGCGCAGGTTCTGGCCGGGCGGGAAGCCGCCCCAGCCAAAGCTCCGCCATTCGTCCTTCGCCCCGGCCTCGGCCTCGTACAGGCCAAGGCGGAACGGTGCCGCCACGCTGTCGGCGGCCATCAGCGGCTCGCTCGCATCGACCAGCACCGGCAGCGCCTCGTGGCAGCCGAACGACAGCCAGTGCCGGGTATCGCAGCGTGCCAGCGCGAAGGCGCCTTGAGGCATGAACAGGCGCTGCCAGGCGTCGCGCGCCTGCATCGCCTTGACTTCGGGCGCATCCTTGGCCAGCTCCTCGGGCCAGGCGCCGGCGCGGCCCGCCACCGCGGTGTGGCTCCAGAGCGCGGCCTCGGGCGCGAGGCGATCGTTGCCCGCCATCCACTCGCGCGCCAGTGCGGCGCGGTAGGGGGTGAGGTCCTCCAGGCTGGCCGGCAGGGTGCGCGCCGCCATCGGGCCGTCCTTGCCGGCGAGCGCGGCCGCCGCATTGCCGAACGCGACCAGGGTGCCGCCGGCCTCGGCCCAGGACTTGAGCGCAGCCGCCAGCGCGGGCGGCAGGGACTCGCCGCCCCAGCGCTCGGGCAGCACGATGACGTTGTAGCGCCGCAGATCGGCGTAGGCGGTGGACTCCTCGGCCAGCAGGCTGGGCGCAAGGCCAAGCGAGCGGTCGAGGTAATGCCAGGCCGCGCCGAAGGCCTGTGGATCGATCCGCCCGCGACCGATCACCGCCACGCTGGGCGGCTGCAGAAGTCCGAAGGACTCTCCGCCCAGGTCAGGTAGATCGCCCGCGCCGAGGCCGCTGCCGAGCGCCAGCGCCGGCTGCGCCAGCAGGGGTGCCACGGCGGCAAGCGCATCGCGCAGGGTCGCGGCGGACAGATCGCGATGGTCGTAGCGCGTCAACAGCAGGCTGCCGCGCGGGTGCGCCCGTCCATCGAACTCGACCGGCTTCAACGCCACGCGCGGTCGCAGACCACGCTCCAGCAGGGCCGCGGCGGCGCGCGTGGCGCCATCGTCGTGGCCCGGGATCAGCCAGGCGACGGCCGAATCCGCGGTTGCTTCAGCGGGCGTGGGCGACGGCCGGGGCCAGGGCTCGCTCGCGCCGGGAAGGTCGGACTCGATGGCGTAGGTCTCCAGCCCGTACATCATCGGCAGGTTCCAGCTGGTGACGTCATACATCGTGCCTGCGCCCGTGCGCAGCAGCTCCTCGCGTTCGCGCTGCAGCGAGGCCGGATCAGGGCGCGGGTCGAACTCGAACAGGTTGGCGACCAGGCGCGCCAGCGGCTGGCGGTTCGGCACCAACAGGCTGCCGGCGGGCAACACCGTATCGCGGCGGCGTCCGAACCCATCGCGCGCGCCACGCACGCGCCAGTCGCGGGTCAGGCGATGCGCTTCGATGCCCTGCAGCTCCAGCAGCGCGGCCAGTTCGGCGATGCGGCTGGGATGCGCAGCGGCGGGCAGGGCAAACAGGCGGCCGCCGTAGCTGCCGGCAGCTGCGGTGCTGCGCTTGCGGTCCTGCCAGAACGCGCGTTGCAGATCGGTCGCGTGGCGTTCGAGCGACTGTACGTTGGCCCAGGCCGCGCCGAGCTGACGCGCCACGCCTTCGGCATAACCCAGCACCCGGCCGTTGGCCTGGCGCACGCCGGTGTCGGCCACGCGCGCCTGTTCGTAGAGCATGTTGACTGCGCCGCGCAGACCGCCCCAGGCATCCGAGTAGCCGGGGTACCAGCCCTCGTTCCACTCGCCGGTGTAGTAGACCCAGCCACGCTGGTCGAAGGCCTGCGCCTGCTCCTGCGAGAAGCGCCGGGCGAAGTCGAGGAACTCAGGTGCGTAGTGCGGGTTGATCGGCGCGCGCGGCGGCGACATCAGGAAGGTGTCTTGCGCGCCCATCTCGTGCGCATCGACGAACAGCAGCGGGTGCCAGTCGCGCAGCAGCGCAATGCGTCCGCGCGTCTCGGGTTGGGTGGCGTAGATCCAGTCCCGGTTCATGTCGAACACGTAGTGGTTGCCGCGGCCGAAGGGCCAGCTCGAGCCACGCGCCAGGGTCTGGTCGTCGGCATTGGCGCCGTCGGAGGCGAAGCCGCGCAGGTCGGCGACGGCACGGGCGCGACCGTCCGGGTTCATCTGCGGATCGATGATGACGACGGTACGCTCCAGCAGGCGCGCCACCGCCGCATCGTTCGAGGCGATCAGATGGAAGATCAGGCCCAGGGCGGCGTCCGCGCCCGAGGTCTCGTTGCCGTGGATCGAATGGCCGAGGTAGCCGACGGCGGGAAGCGTGCCGATCAGGGCCTGGGCGCGCGATTCGTCGGTGCCGCGCGGGTCGGCCAGCGCCTGCAGATCGCGCTGGATGACATCGATTCGCGCGAGGTTGGCCGGGCTCGACACGATCGCCACCGACAGCGGTCGGCCCTGGTGGCTGCGGCCGTACTCCTGCACCCGCAGGCGCTCGCTTTGCGCGGCCCAACGCTGCAGCGCGCCGTGGATCTCCTCGGGCGCAGCCGCGCGCAGGCCGTGGGCGAAGCCGAGCAGGGCATCGATGCGCTCGACGCGGGCGTCGTAGCTTGCCTCGCCGAACACCTGCTGCAGCGGCGGCCGCGTATCGGTGGCGCCGGCGACGGTGCCGAGCAGGGCGAGGACGAGGGTGGCGAGAACGGTCGGCAGTCGCATGCGCTCGGGCTCGGACGGTGGGCGGTGGCGGAGCGGCGATTGTGCCTCAAGCCGGTGTCTGCGCCGCGCGCGGGAAGGCCGACTCGACTGGGTACGCGCTTTGTGATGGGCCGCCGGCCTGATATCCTGCAGTCTGCGGCCCGATCCCCATGATCGGGCCGTTTCTTTTTTCTCCCCCCGAATCCGGAACCCCCCATGCAGATCGCCGACCAGACCGTCGCCAGCTTCCACTACACCCTGACCAACGATGCGGGCGAGGTGCTCGACTCCTCGCGCGGGCGCGAGCCGCTGGCCTACCTGCACGGCGCGGGCAACATCGTGCCGGGCCTCGAGAAGGCGATGGAAGGCCGCGGCGTGGGCGACAGCTTCACGGTCGACGTGGCCGCCGCCGATGGCTATGGCGAGCACCACCCTGGCCTGGTGCAGGACGTGCCGATGATGGCCTTCCAGGGCGTGCCGCGGGTCGAGCCCGGCATGCGCTTCACCGCGCAGACGCCGCAGGGCGAGCACTCGGTCGTGGTGACCAAGGTCGAGGACGGCATGGTCACGGTCGACGGCAACCACCCGCTCGCCGGCCAGACCCTGCACTTCGACATCGAAGTGACCGCGGTGCGCGCCGCCAGCGCCGAGGAAGTGGCGCACGGCCACGTGCACGACGGCAGCCACGGTCACTGACGCCTGATACGCCGGGAACCGCGCCGCGCGCGACGGTTCCCGGTCCGGCCGATAGGCGCGCGGCAGTGCCGCCTACTCGCCGATGTCCTCGTTCCAAAGCGCCGGCTGCTCGCGCATGAAGCGCGCCATCAGTTCCTTGCAGCGCGCGTCGTCGAGCACGGTCAGTTCCACCCCGCGCGAGCGCAGCAGGGCTTCCTCGCCCATGAAGCTGTGGTTCTCGCCGATCACCACGCGCGGGATGCCGTAGAGCAGGATCGCGCCGCTGCACATCGAGCAGGGCGAGAGCGTGGTGTAGATGGTCGATTCGCGGTACACGCGGGCCGGATGCCGTCCGGCGTTCTCCAGCGCGTCCATCTCGCCATGCAGGATGGCACTGCCCTGCTGCACGCGACGGTTGTGGCCGCGGCCGATGATGCGGCCCTCGTGCACCAACACCGAGCCGATCGGGATGCCGCCCTCGGCCAGGCCCTGCTCGGCCTCCTCGATCGCGGCGCGCATGAAGTCGTCCATGGGTTCTCCTTTCAGGGTTGGACCAGCGGAGCGTAGCTGTCCGGCCGGCGGTCGCGGTAGAAGGGCCAGATGTTGCGCACCTCGCGGATCCGGTCGAAGTCGAGTTCGGCCGTGACCAGCTCGTCGCGGTCGCGCGAGCCGAGCGCGAGGAACTGCCCGCGCGGATCGCAGAAGTAGCTTTGGCCGTAAAACTCGCCGATGTTCCAGGGCGCCTCGAAACCGACGCGGTTGATCGCGCCGACGAAGTAGGCGTTGGCCACCGCGTGCGCCGGTTGCTCCAGCTTCCACAGGTATTCGGACAGGCCGGCGACCGTGGCCGAGGGGTTGAACACGATCTCGGCGCCATTCAGGCCGAGGATTCGCGCGCCTTCGGGGAAGTGGCGGTCGTAGCAGATGTAGACCCCGACCTTGCCGTACGCGGTATCGAACACCGGATAACCCAGGTTGCCCGGCCGGAAGTAGTACTTCTCGAAGAAGCCGGGCAGGCAGTGCGGGATGTGGTGCTTGCGGTACTTGCCGAGGTAGCGGCCGTCGGCGTCGATCACCGCGGCGGTGTTGTAGTAGACGCCGGTGGCTTCTTCCTCGTACAGCGGCACCACGATCACCATGCGGTGGCGGCGCGCCAGTTCCTGCATCAGGGTGACGGTCGGACCGTCCGGGATGCGCTCGGTGGCGTCGAACCAGCGCGGCGTCTGTTCGGCGCAGAAGTAGGGCCCGGTGAAGATCTCCTGCATGCAGAGCATCTGCACGCCCTCGCGCGCGGCCTGCTCGATCAGGCCCAGGGTTTTGTTGAGGTTGGCCTCGCGGATGATGGGCAGCGACTCGCTCGCGGCGCAGGCCATCGAGGTCTGGATCAGTCCGCATTTGACGACGCGTGGCATGGCTTCGTACCTCCGCTTGGATTCACTGCGCAGCGGTCAACCCCGGGCGCGCTGCAGGACGTAGGCCAGGCGGGGCAGGAGCCGGTCGGGCGAAGCGCGATCGGGTCGCTTTCCCCCGCGGCCCGACGATTCGAGCATGGCACGTTCGTGAACCCGCGAAAACCATGGCCGCCTGGCTGGCGTAGCGGATGAGGCGCATCTCCGATACCGCCGGTGCTGTGCACCTGCCTTAAACTGGCAAGCCTGCCCCGCGTCGGAGTGCCGAATGCGAAACATTACCCGCACAGGTTCCCGGCCATCG
>JANJTY010000346.1 GCA_024710865.1 Lysobacteraceae bacterium
CGGCAGCAGCCCGGCCGGAACCTCCGCCCCGACGACCAGCGCCAGCGCATTCCGGCCTTGCGCGACGAGCGACGCGTAGCGTGCCGCATCGGCGCGCGCGCCTTCGAGCAGCGTCTGCGCCTGGCGCAAATCGAGCGCCGAAGTCGCCCCCACGTCGAAACTGCGCTTCGTCAGCTCGTAGGACTTCTGCCGCGTCGCCAGCGTGTTGTTCGCCAGCGTCTGCCGCTCGCGATCCGCGGCAAGACGCAACCACCCGTTGGCGACTTCGGCGACGAGACTGATCTGCGCGCTGCGGCGCGCTTCCTCGGTGCCGAGGTACTGCTCCAGCGCCTGTTCGTTCAGGCTGCGGATGCGACCAAAGAAATCCAGCTCGTAGGCCGAGAAACCCACCGTCGCGCTGTATTGCCGCGTCGTGCCCGCTTCGCCGCTGCGACTCAGATCGGCCGGCAGGCGCTGCGCGGTCTGACCGCCGTTCGCGGAGATCGACGGGAACAGGTCCGCGCGCTGAATGCCGTATTGCGCCCGCGCACGCTCGATGTTGAGTGCGGCGATGCGCAGGTCGCGATTGTTCGCGAGCGCCAGTTCGACGAGTTCGCGCAGGCGCGCATCGGCGAAATAGTCGCGCCATGCCGGCGCCTCGGGTGCGCTCGCGGCGGTCGCCGGCGCATCCGGGAATGCGGTCGGCACCGGCGCGGCGGGGCGTTCATACGCGGGGATCAGCGAGCACGCGCCCGCCAGCATGGCGGCCATCGCGACGACCAGAGTACGCAATCGAGTCATCACTTTGCCTCCTGCACTGCCGGCGCATCCGACACGGACGCTTCGTCCTGCGGCTTGCTCTTGAAGATACGCTTGATCACGACGTAGAACAGCGGAATGAAGAAGATACCCAGCACGGTCGCCGCGATCGTGCCGCCGAGCACGCCGGTGCCGATGGCGTTCTGGCTGCCCGCCCCCGCTCCCTTGGCGATCGCCAGCGGCAACACGCCGAGGCCGAACGCCAGCGAGGTCATCAGGATCGGCCGCAGTCGCATGCGCACGGCCTCCAGCGTCGCCGTGATCAGATCCTTGCCCTCCTTCTCCATCTGCGCCTTCGCGAACTCCATGATCAGGATCGCATTCTTCGCCGACAGGCCGATCGTGGCCAGCAGGCCGACCTGGAAGTAGACGTCGTTCGACAACCCGCGTCCGGTCGCCGCCAGGATCGCGCCCAGCACCCCGAGGGGCACCACCAGCATCACCGCGAACGGCACCGACCAGCTCTCGTACAGCGCCGCAAGGCACAGGAACACCACCAGCAGCGACAGCGCGTACAACGCCGGCGCCTGCGCCCCGGAACGGCGCTCCTCGTACGAGGTGCCGGTCCATTCGTAGCCGATCCCGGCCGGCAGCTTGGCCATGATCTCCTCGACCGCAGCCATCGCATCACCCGAGGACAGCCCGGGCGCCGCCTGACCCAGCAGCTCGATCGACGGCTGGCCGTTGTAACGCTCGAGGCGCGGCGATCCATACACCCAGCGCGCCGTCGTGAAGGCCGCAAGCGGCACCATCTCGCCCTGCTTGTTGCGCACGTACCACTTGCCGAGATCCTCCGGCGTCATCCGTGCCGGCGCATCGGCCTGCAAGTACACCCGCTTGATGCGACCGCGGTCGATGAAGTCGTTTACATAGACGCCGCCCCAAGCGGTGTTCAGGGTGTCGTTGACGTCGGCGATCGAAACGCCCAGCGCACCGGCCTTCGCGTGGTCGATGTCGAGCTGGTACTCCGCGACGTCGTCCTGGCCGTTCGGGCGCACCGCAACCAGCCGCTTGTCCTGCGCCGCCAGCCCCAGGAACTGGTTGCGCGCCCCGATCAGCGCCTCATGGCCGAGGCCCGCGCGGTCCTGCAGCATCAGGTTGAAGCCGTTCGAAGTACCCAACTCCAGCACCGCCGGCGGAACGAAGGCGAACACCATCGCCTCGCGGATCTGCGAGAACGCGCCCATCGCCCGCCCGGCCACCGACTTCACGTCGCGCCCCGGCTCGCGCCGCTCGCCCCAATCGCGCATGCCGACGAAGCCCAGGCCCATGTTCTGGCCACTGCCGCCGAAACTGAAGCCAGCCGCGGTGAAGATGGTGCGCACGCTGTCCTTCTCGGTCTCGAGGAAATGCTGTTCGACCTTCTTCAGCACTTCGACCGTGCGCTCCTGCGTCGCGCCGGCCGGCAGCGTGACCTGCGTGAACATCACGCCCTGGTCCTCCTCCGGCAGGAAGGAAGTCGGCATACGGGCGAACATCAGGCCCAGCACCACGATGATCGCGACGTAGATCGCAAGATAGCGGAAGCTGCGATGCAGGATGCGGGCAACCGCCGACTCGTAGCGTTGCGTATTGCGCGCGAACATCACGTTGAACCAGTGGAAAAAGCGCCCGAAGATGCCGCCCTCGCCGTGCCCATGGCCTTTTTCCACAGGTTTCAGCATCGTCGCGCACAGCGCCGGCGTGAACACGATCGCCACCAGCACCGACAGACCCATCGCCGCCGCGATCGTGATCGAGAACTGGCGATAGATCACGCCCGTGGAGCCGCCGAAGAACGCCATCGGGATGAACACCGCCGACAGCACCAGGCCGATACCCACCAGCGCCCCGGTGATCTGCCCCATCGACTTCTTCGTCGCC
>JANJTY010000398.1 GCA_024710865.1 Lysobacteraceae bacterium
GTGAACAGACAGTCGAGCACGGTCAGGGGGCCGTTGCTGGCGATGGCGCCGCCGAATCCAGCGAGGTTGCCGATGAACTGGCTGCGTTCGATGCGTAGGCCGGCGCCGGCATCGACATGCACGGCGCCACCCGAACCCTGCGCGAGCGACTCGCGGATCGTGGTGTCCGCAATCAGCAGGCTGGCGCCCGGGCCAACCTGGATCGCGCCTCCGTGGCTGGCGAAGGCACGGCCGCGGCTCAGCGTGAGACCGCGGAGTTCGACCTGGCTTTCTTCCCCCGTGATCGCGAACAGGCCGGTGCTGTCCTGGCCGTCGAGCGTGACCGAGCCGCCGCCATCGACGATCGTCGCCCCGGTGAGGGTCTTGCGTGAGGTCAGCGGAATCGTCGCGGGCAACGGTCCGCAATCGAAGGTGAGGAAGCCGCCCGGGAAATTCGCGCCCGGGTACAGCTGCCCGAGTGCAACGTCGAGCGCGGCTTCGGTGCAGGATGCCACGCCGCCGTCTCCGACGACGGCATCGTCGGCATGCGCACGGTGGGCCAGCACGAGGGCAACGCCGGCCAGAAGCACGCGAATCCTGGAGTCGATGGCCATGTCAGGGCGACTCGAAGCTGTCGTGGAACAGGAGATCGGGCAGCTGCTGCAGGCGTGCGACGGCGTAGCTTCTCGACAGGCTCGCGCTGCTGTGGCTGGCACCGACGAAGACGGGTCGCGCTTCGGCATCCAGCACGACTGCATTCGCGACATCGCGGGTGAGATCGATGCTGCCGCCGAAGCCGAAAGCCGCGATGCCGGCGGCGCCGAACGACGCGTCGAGTGCGCCGTCGTCCTTCAGCCGCGCGACGATGGCGTCGCTGGGATTGCGATTGAATCGTTCGGTGACATAGGTGCCGACGATGATGATGCGACCGTCCGGCTGCACATCGATGGCGGCCGCGCTGCTCAGTGCCGGCCCGATCCCGGCCGAATCGTCCGCGCGGACACGGATCTGCGCGAAGCCGGCATTCCCGAACGATGCGTCGGGTACCCAGTCGCCGCTGCCGGGAACCAGTCGCAGCACACCGACCAGCGAGATCGCATCGCCCGGATCGCAGCCGAGCAGCACCCGCCCTGCCGGATCGATGTCGATCGACGTGACGAAGGCGCACTGCGGCACGTACAGGCCATGGATGCCGCCGACGTCGGGATCCAGCGTCCGATCCGGCCGCAGGTGGAACACGCGGCCGCCGTCCCCGGCACCACTCCCGCTGCGCTCGCCGGCGAACCAGAGGCCGCCGTCTGCGGCGCGCGCCATGCCGCGAATGTCGAGGAGGCCCCCGGCGTCGACCCCCAGGAACGCCACCGGGCCGTCCTCGCCAAAGGTCTCGTCGAGCGTGCCGTCGGCCTCGAAACGCATCGCGACGCCCAGCGACACATGGCCGCCGCCGAGCACGGGAACCAGCGCCGAGCCGCTCACCACCACGCCAGCGCCGTCGCGCAGCACGTGGCGAAGTTCCATGTCGCTGGCGATCAATTCCGCTGGGCCATCGAACGCCGTTTCGAACGTGCCGTCTCCGAAGAACGCGGTGTCGAAGGCGCCGTCGGCGAGGGTTTGAAAGACAAGGCCCTCGCGACGATCCTCCGCATCGACCGTCGCCGATCCGACCACGATGAGGCCCTGGTCGTCGCGCAGCGCGACGCCGAAGCACAGGTCGGTGTTGGAACCGCCGCGGTCGAAGGCGACATCGCCGTAACCGAAGGGCGGAAGGAAACTGCCGTCGTAGAGGTCGGCATTCGGGAGGGTGCGCAACAGGCCGCAGTCGCGGTTGACGAGTGCGGCGTCACGCTGGAAATCGCCGACGACCGTCACGCGCTGGTCGTCGCCGATCACGATCCCTCGCGCGCTGTGATCGCCCACCGATGAACCCAGATAGGCGAAGTTCGGCAAGAAGAAGCCGTTGCCGTTCGCGAACGCTGGATCGAGGACGCCGTCGGCGGCCGTTGCGCCGACAGGCACCAGGGCCAGGACGATGAAGAGGGCGCGGAAGCTCGGCATGGGCATCGGTCTCGCGACGCGGGAGGACGTCTTCCCGGGTACATACGCCGTCTCCGGCCAGACCTGACACGCCGCTGCCTATCCGCCAGGACTCCCGTCGAAGTCACCCAGCGGGGCCAGCCGCACGACGGCGATGGTGATGCCGAGTCGGCGCGGTTGTGCGGGCAGGGGAAGTTCAAGCGCGGGTTCAGGGGAGCCAGGCGGGCAGACGGCGGTCGTGCACGCGCCAGGTTGGGCGCGGATCGCTCGCCCGCGGCTTGACGTGCGGCATGCTGCGCCCGCGCAGCGCTGCAACGCCCACGCCGCGACCCCGGATGCGCGTGCCTTTGGCCCGCTTATCCGGGCTACGCAAGGCCGCCGCCCGGCCCGAGTCCGTTGGTTCTGATCACAGGCCCGCAGGGCCGAAGTCGAAGGACCTGGCGCCACCGCCCATGACCTCCGACCCATTCCCCATACCTGCTTAGGCGAGTACGGTCTGCTCACCTAAACCGTCTAGGCAAGACCATGCCGCAGCCCGTCCTCCCCGGCACGCTCGACCTGCTCGCGCTGAAGGCGATCTCGCTCGGGCCGGCGCATGGCTTCGCGGTGATGGAGCGCATCCAGCGCGGGTCGCGCGAGGTGCTGCAGGTGGAACAGGGCGCGCTCTACCCGGCCCTGCACCGGCTGGAGGCGCAGGGCCTGGTCGAGGCCGAATGGGGCGTGTCGGAAAACAACCGCCGGGCCAAGTTCTACCGCCTCACCGCGGCCGGTACGCGCCGCCTGCGCAGCGAGCAGCGCAACTGGGAGGAGCTGCGCACTGCGATGGATGCCCTGCTCGGCGGCAGCGCCGCGGAGCGTTCGGCATGAGCGGCCTGCGCCGCCGGCTCGATGCGCTGCTGCGGCGCGGACAGTGGGAGCACGAACTGGACGAGGAGCTGCGCTTCCACCTCGATGCGCGCACCGACCACCTGGTCGAGCAAGGCATGGAGCGCGCTGCGGCGCGGCGACGGGCGCGGCTGGAACTGGGCCTGACCGGTCTGCACCGCGATGCGGCGCGCCAGGCCTGGGGCCTGGGCCGCATCGACGCGGCCCTGCACACCCTGCGCCTGGCCTGGCGCGGACTGCGTCGTTCAAAGGCCTACACCCTGACCGCGGTGGGCGTGCTCTGCACCCCGCTCGCGCTCGGCGTGCTGCTCTACGCGCTGTTCTCGGCCTATGCGCTGCAGGCGCCGCCGGTGGAGCGGCCCGAGCGCTGGTTCACCCTCGATGGTCGTGCCTCGGACGCGCAGACCCTGCCGCTGTTCAGCGCCGACGAGGCCGCCGCGCTGCTGGCCGACCCGCCGCTGCAGGTCGAGGGCCTGTACTCGACCCGTCCGCTCAGCGCGGTGCTGCGTACCGAACGCGAGCAGCGCGGCCTGGGCGAGGCGGTCTCGGACAACCTGTTCGCGCTGTTCGGCCTGCCGGCCGAGCGCGGCCGGCTGTGGTGGGGCGGCAATGACGCACGCGACCGCGACACCCTGCTGCTGAGCCGGCGCGGCGCGGAGAGGCTGTTCGGGCCCGAGCTGGATCCGGTCGGCGCGCGCGTCGATGTCGCGGGCAAGGCCTTCACCGTGGTCGGCGTGGTCGGCGCCGGCTATTCCGGCCTGATGCCGGTCGGCGCGCTGTTCTGGATCCGCGCGCAGGACGTGCCGGAGCAGGCCGGTTTCGACGCGGGCGATGAACTGCGCACCGAAGTCGGCGGCTTTCGCCGCGCCGAGACCAGCCTGGCCGCCGTCTCCGCCCTGCTCTCGGCGCGCGCCGCCAGCCTCAGCGAGGCGCGCGAGGAAAGCCTGCGCCTGGCCGGCATCGAGTCGGTGCAGCGCCGCGGCGTGCTGCGCGAGCAGGACCGGCGCGAGGCGCTGCTGGCCGGCGCGCCGGTGGCGCTGCTGGTGCTGCTGATCCTGGCCGGGGCCGCCGCCAACCTCGCCAACCTGGTGCTCGCGCGTTTCTCGGCGCGCCGCCACGAACTGGCCCTGTGCGCCGCCATCGGCGCCGGCCGGCGCCAGCTCTTCACCGGCCTGCTGGTCGAATGCCTGCTGCTGGGCCTGCTCGCCGCCGCCTGCGCGATCGTACTGGTGGCGGTCTCGATCCAGCCGATCCACGATGCGGTGTTCGGCTTCCTGGCCGAATTCGGACTCGATCTGCACACCCTGCGCATCGGCTGGGATGCGATCGGCGTCGGTCTGCTGATGGGCGCGCTGGCCGCGCTCGGCTTCGGTGCCCTGCCCGCCTGGTGGTTGACCTCGCCCTATGCTGCCGGTGGCCGCGCCGATCCGGACGCGGCGGCGCTGATGAAATCCGAGCCAGCCGGCCTGCGCGGCGGCCTGATGAGCCTGCAGCTGGCGGCCAGCGTGTTCCTGGTCGTGCTGGCGGGCCTGATCGCCGCCAACGCGCGCGACGCGCAGGACACGCCGCTCGGCTTCGATCCGGCGGATCTGGTCGCGCTGGGCGGCATCGAGGACGGCGGCGCGTTGGCGCGCAGCCTTGCGCTGCGCGCAGATGTCGCCGGCCTTTCCGCCACCTCGAACCAGCCGCTGCTGGCGCCCTTGCCGACGGTCAGCGCCTTCGACGGCGAACGCAGCAGCGGCCTGCGCGTGCGCCGTGTCGACGCCGGCTGGCGCGCCCTGCTCGACCTGCCCCTGCGCACGGGTCGCTGGTTCACACCTGGCGAAAGCGAGCAGGCGTCCGCCGCGGTGCTGTCGGAGCGCGCCGCGCGCGCGCTCTGGCCGGACGCCTCGCCGCTCGGCCGGCGCCTGTTGCTGCAGGGAGACACGCCGGACGGCGAGGCCTTCGAACGGACGGTGGAGGTGATCGGCGTGGTGGCGGACAGCGCGAACGGCCTGCTGCTCGGCGATCCGCTCGCGCCGATGATCTACCTGCCGGCCGCGGCCGGCAGCGCGTTCGCGCCGGTGCTGCTGCTGAAGCTGCGCGCGGCGACGCCGGCACGCCTGGCCGAGCTGGAGCGCGACTGCCTGCGCGCCGCGCCGAGCGCCCAGTGCGCGCCGATGCGGCTGGAGGATGCGCTCACGCTGCGGCGCCTGCCCTTCGTGCTGGCCAGTCGCATCGCGGGCGCCCTGGCCTGGCTCGCGCTGGGCATCAGCTGCATCGGCCTGTACGGCCTGGTGCGCTATGCCCTGGTGCGGCAGCGCAAGGAGCTGGGCGTGCGCCTGGCGCTGGGCGCGACGCCCGCGCGGCTCATCGCCCACGTCATGCGCGGCGCCGCGCGCCCGCTGCTGATCGGCCTGTGCATCGGCCTGCTGCTGGCCTTGGGCCTGGGCCGCCTGCTCGCGGGCCTGAGCGAGCACCTGCGCGTGTTCTCGCTCGATGCCTTCCTGCTGCAGCCGCTGCTGCTGGTCGGCGTGGCCCTGCTCGCGGCCTGGCTGCCGGCGCGCGCCGCCAGCCGCATCGCGCCGAGCGAAAGCCTGCGCGCGGACTAGGCCGCCGTCCGCAGCCACTTCTGCGGCGCGCTGTCCAATTGCTGGCACGCACCGGATCCACGCGCCCTGAGTCGAGGGAATCGAACGATACGCTGCGCGGTACGACGGAGATCTGCCGTATCGGACGCGTCGGGCACAGCACGGGGCCGGCAAGCCCTGCCAGCCGACCGCAGCTAGGCTTGTCTGCCCCGGTCCGCTGCCATCTACCCGTCGCTGGCGCTGCCGACCTTGCGGCCTTCGATTGCAAGTCTGCCTTCCGGACCGGCTGCAGTACTGGCATCGTGCGCGACGCTTTCGCGCTGGCCGCGCAAACACACTGGAAGCCACCTGCATGAGCAACCTCGTCGTTGCCCCCTACTCGACTCCCTTGCCGGAGCTGTTGGAGTCACGGCGGGACGAGCTGCGGGACGTTTTCGAGCCCGCGGCAATTCGGGTCCAACACATCGGCAGCACCGCCGTGCCCGGGCTTGCGGCCAAGCCCGTGATCGACATCCTTTTCCGCGCGCCGTCGCCGCGTTCGATCAGGGCGCGGATCGATGCGCTTACGGCCCGCGATTGCCACTACGTGCCAGCGTACGAACGCGAGCTACCGACACGGCTCTACCTCGTCCGAACCGCCGAGCTGCGCGATCGCCATGCCGCCCTGAAGCTGAGGCTGGCTCAGGCGCATCCGCAGGACGAGTCGGCCTGCATCGCGGCCAAGGATCCGCTCATCCGTGGGGTCTTTGACGCCGTGCGCCGGGCGCTGCCGGCGCCATGCGCGCCGCAGAATCGCCCGCCACGCCAGGCGAGGCACCAATCCCCAGGCCATGAACGCCCCAGCGCAGAACCTCACCCAGGCGCTGTGGCGTGCGCTGCAGGCCAACGCTCTTGATGCTGCGGAGCCGCTGGCGCGGCAACTGGAGGCGCTCGCGCCGGGCGAGGTCGACACGCTGCAGCTCTTCGGCACGCTCGATCTACGTCGCGAGCGTGCGGCGCTCGCGCGCAAGCGATTGGCACAGGCGCGTGCGCGGGCCCCGCAGGTCGCCTCGCTTTGGCTGCAGCGCGGCAACGCGGCAACGCGGAGCAGGCGCTGGGCGATGCGGTCGCGGCACCCGCCAGTTTTCGGCGCGCGATCGAGCTGACGCCGCTGGCATCGCATGCGCACTACAACCTCGGCATCGCCCTGCAGCAGGTGGGCGACTGGGACGCCGCGCGCCGACTCCGGCACGCGCATTTCGGTGATCTGCTGCAGCATCACGCCGGCCAAGCTCGCCGCGCTGCGCGCGAACCTGGACGAAGCCCTGGCGCGCGGCGACTGGGAGCTGATCCACATCGACGATGCGCGCTCGCTGGCCGAGGGCTACACCCGTGCGCTGGCGCAGGCACGCGGCGAGGTGTCATTGCTGGTGCACGACGATATCGAAGTCTGGTGCGAGGACTTCCGCGCACGCCTGCTCGATGCGCTGCGCGGGGCCGACGTGGTGGGCGTGCTGGGCAGCACATGGATGAGCGGGCCGGCGGTGTCCTGGAGCGGTCTCCCGCACGTGCATGGCTGGGTGACGCACCTGCACGGCGATCGGCGGTTCGCACCCGGACTCTTCAGCCTGGCGCCGCCGCGCATGGATGGCGTGCAGTGTCTCGACGGACTGTTCCTGGCCGCGCGCACCGAAACCGCGCGCCGCATTGGTTTCGATGCGGAGACCTTCGACGGTTTCCACTTCCACGACCTCGACTTCAGCTACCGCGCGCACCGCGCCGGTCTGCGCCTGCGCATCCAGTCCGACCTGCGGGTGCGGCACCGCGAGATCGCGCCCTTGCCCGCCGGCTACTGGGATCAGGCGCCGCGCTTCTGCACGCGCTTTCCGCAGGCCTGCAGCCGTCCTGAGCATGCGCCCGGCAGCCTTTTCACCGTCGTGCTGGACGACCGCGCGTCGGTGCAGGCGTTCGATGGGTGGCTGGAGGCGTGGCTCGCTCAGCGGCTGCCGGCAGGGGCGCCGGACGCGCCGCATCGCTCAGCCGCTCTCCACGAAGCGCACGCGCCGGGTGAGACCGCAGCTCAGTTCATAGCCGATGGTGCCGGCGGCGCTGGCGACCGCCTCGATCGGCAGGCCATCGCCCCAGAGCTGCACCGCGGAGCCGACGCGGGCGTCGGGCAGCTGGCGCAGGTCGATGGCCATGAGGTCCATCGAGACGCGGCCGACGATGCCGGCGTCGCGCCCGTCGACGCGCACTCGGGTGTCGGGCGGGGCGTGGCGCGGGTAGCCGTCGCCGTAGCCGATGGCAGCGATGCCGATGCGCATGGACTCGGGCGCGCGCCAGTCGCCGCCGTAACCGACCGGCTCGCCGGCCTCGACGTGGTTGACCGCGATCAGGCGGGTCGTGAGGGTCATGGCCGGGCGCAGGCCGAAGTCGGCGCCGGTCTTGGCCTCCACCACCGAGATGCCATAGAGCGCGCCGCCGGGGCGGATCCAGTCGGCGTGGGCCTGCGGCCAGCCGAGCACGGCGGCCGAGTTGGACAGCGAGCGCGCGCCGGGCAGACCGGCGGTGGCGGCCTCGAAGCGCGCGATCTGCTCGCGCGTGGCCTCGGCCTCGAATTCGTCCGAGCGGGCGAAGTGGGTCATCAACACCGGTTCGGGTGCGACCCAGGGCATGGCGGCGAGGCGCGCCCGCACCTCGGCCAGGCGCTCGGGCGGAAAGCCGAGTCGGTGCATGCCGCTGTCGAGCTTCAGCCACAGGCGCAGCGGCGCATCGAGCGAGACGCCGTCGAGTTCGAGCAGGCGCAGCTGGGCCTCGTGGTGCAGCACCGACTCGATGCCCAGGCGCTGCAGCGCCGGCAGGTCGGCGGCCTCGTCGAAGCCCGAGAGCAGCACCACGCGCTTGGAGATGCCCGCGGCGCGCAGGCGCTCGGCATCGCCGATGGCCGCGACGCCGAAGGCATCCGCGCCTTCCAGCGCGTGTGCGACGCGCTCCAGGCCGTGGCCGTAGCCGTCGGCCTTGACCACGGCCATGACCCGGCTGCGCGGCGCCAGTTGGCGGATGCGCGCGAGGTTGTGGCGCAGGGCGTCGAGGTGGATGGTGGCCTGGGTGGCTCGGCTCATCGGGGCGTGGAATCGGTGCGGGTTGGGTGCCGCGCGGCGGGCGCCAGCGGCGGGGTGGAGGCTAGGGTGCGCCCGGCGGCTGGCCTCGTGCGGGCCGGAATCGGGCGATTCGCGGGCGGGCGATAGGATACGCGGTCGCGGCGGGGCCGCTGGACCGCGCATGCCCCGAGGTTCCGACCTGCTGCCCCAGCTCCCTCAGCCCGTTCGCGCTGAGGCCGCGACCGAGGCGACCGCACAGCAGGCGATCGAGGGCGCGCATCGAGCCACACGTTCGCTCTAATCCCGGCAAAAGCACCCCACCCCGGCCCTCCCCTTCGCCTTCGGCGAAAGGGAGGGAGAAGATGCCGTTGCCGCAGCGCAGGGCCGCGCCGTGCCTGCTCCTCCCCTTGCCCGCGCAGCGGGCAGGGGGAGGCTGGGAGGGGGTCGCTCTGATCCCGGCAAGAGCACCCCACCCCGCCCCTCCCATTCGCCGGCGGCGAAAGGGAGGGAGAAGGAACCGGCGCCGCAGCGCAGGGCCACGCCGCGCCCGCTCCTCCCCTTCGCCTTCGGCGAAAGGGAGGGAGAAGAACCGGTGCCACAGCGTGGTGCTGCTAAGCTGCCCTCCGACATTCGCAGGGAGTAGGCCGCATGAGCATCGAGAGCATCCTCACCATCCTTCTGATCGGCGGCATCGCGGGCTGGCTGGCGGGCCTGGTGATGAAGGGCCGCGGCTTCGGCATCCTGGGCAACATCGTGGTCGGCATCGTTGGCGCCTTCGTGGGCTCCTACGTGCTGGGGCTGCTGGGCATCGCAATCGGCGGCGGCTTCATTGCGTCGGTGCTGAACGCCTTCATCGGCGCGGTGATCCTGCTGTTCCTGATCGGGCTCATCAAACGGGTCTGACGCGCGGGGCTGGCTCGCGGCCGGCGCTCCAGTAGAATCCGCGCTCTTTCCGCATCCGCGAGGCAGTCCCATGCAGCTTGACCAGGTCCGCGCCATCGTCACCGGCGGCGCTTCCGGCCTCGGCCGCGCCGTGGCCGAACACCTGATCGCCCAGGGCGGCCGCGTCGCCCTGTTCGACCTGGACGAAGCCAAGGGCGCCGCGACCCAGGCCGAACTGGGCGACGCCGCGCGCTTCTTCAAGGCCGACGTGAGCAACGAGGCCGAGGTAACGGCGCAGGTGGAGGCCGCCGCCGGCTTCCTCGGCGGCCTGAACGTGGCGGTGAACTGCGCCGGCATCCTCGGCTCCGGCCGGGTGCTGGGCAAGGACGGGCCGATGCCGCTGGCGCGCTTTGCCGGCACGGTGATGGTGAACCTGGTCGGCAGCTTCAACATCGCCAAGGCCGCGGCCAACCGCATGCAGCAGAACGCGCCGGGCGAGGACGGCGAGCGCGGCGTCATCGTCAACACCGCCTCGGTCGCGGCCTACGAGGGCCAGATCGGCCAGGCCGCCTATGCCGCGTCGAAAGGCGGCGTGGTCGGCATGACCCTGCCGCTGGCGCGCGAGTTCGCCCGCATCGGCGTGCGCGTGATGACCATCGCCCCCGGTGTGTTCCACACCCCGATGATCGAGGGCGTGCCGCAGGAGGTCTACGACTCGCTCTGCGCCCAGGTGCCCTACCCCTCCCGCCTCGGCCAGCCGGCCGAGTTCGCCGAAACCGTCGCCTACATCCTGCGCACCCGCTACCTCAACGGCAGCGTGATCCGGCTGGACGGGGCGATCAGGATGCAGCCGAAGTAGCCGGGATTCGGGAGTCGGGATTCGCCAAAGCCGGCGATCTCTCGGCTATTCCGCCCGAACAGGCCACCTGCTTCGTCCTCGCGTCAACCCGCTTCTAACGAATCCCGAATCCCCAATCCCGAATCCCGCCCCCCAATGAAAGCCTCCGAAATCAAGCGCGGCAACGTCGTCGAGCACAACGGCACGGTCTACCAGATCCGCGACATCGAGCGGTCCTCGCCGCAGGGTCGTGGCGGCAACGTGACCTTCCGCTTCACCCTGTACAGCGTGCCGGGCGGCACGAAGTTCGACCTCAGCCTGCGCGCGGAGGACGAGCTGAAGGAGGTCGACCTGGTGCGTCGGGCGGCGAGCTTTTCCTACAAGGACGGCGAGGCCTTCGTGTTCCTCGACGCCGAGGATTACACGCCCTACCAGCTCGATGCCGACGTGGTGGGCGACGCCGCGGGCTACATCACCGAGGGCCTGGAGGGCTGCTTCGTGCAGGTGATCGACGACCAGCCGGTCGCGCTGCAGCTGCCGGCGACGGTGGAGCTGGAGGTGGTCGAGACCGCGCCCGAACTGAAGGGTGCCACCGCCACCAAGCGCCCGAAGCCGGCGAAGCTCAGCACCGGCATCGAGATCATGGTGCCGGAGTACATCGTCAACGGCGAACGCATCCTGGTCAGCACCCTCACCGGGGAGTTCAGCGGGCGGGCGTGAGGCTGGTTAGTTGGCCGTCGCTCTACCCGCACCGCGGTCGATCCTGGCCCCCTCGGAACAGGCTCTCGAACCGCCGGCTGCTGTGGTTCGAGACGCTATCTCGTTCATCCGCTGCGCGGATGCCTCGATAGCTCCTCACCACGAACGGATGCGGTGTAGGCGCGCTCGGGATGGGAGCACGGAATCCCTGATCCGCTCTTATCCACTCTTATCCGCTTTGATCCGTGTTGATCCGTGTTCATCCGTTTTCATCCGTGTTCATCCGTGGCCAGATCGCACTGCACTGTGCACGCGTGATCCACGCCTGAGCCTCATCCCTTGACCCGCTGGTACGCCGCCAGGGCGCCTTCGCGCGAGGTCTTGAGGTCGACGATGGGTCGCGCGGGGTAGTCCGGCGCGAGGCGGCGTAGGAGGTCCGGGTGTTCCCAGGGTGCGAACAGGGCGGCGTCGGGCAGCTTCGCTGCCTCCGGCAGCCACTGCCGCACATAGCGGCCGGAGGGATCGAACTTCTCGGCCTGGGCGACGGGGTTGAAGATTCGGAAGTACGGCGCGGCGTCGGCGCCGGTGCCGGCAGTCCACTGCCAGCCCTGGGTGTTGTTGGCCAGGTCGGAATCCACCAGGGTGTCCCAGAACCAGTCCGCGCCATGGCGCCAGTGAACGCGCAGGTTCTTGGTCAGCAGGCTGGCCACGATCATGCGCACGCGGTTGTGCATCCAGCCGGTGGCCCACAGCTCGCGCATGCCGGCATCGACGATGGGAACACCGGTACGGCCGCGCTGCCAGGCGTCCAGCTTCAGCGGATCGGGTTCGGACCAGGGGAAGGCATCGAAGCGCGGGTTGAGGTTGCGCTCGGCCGTGTGCGGGTAGTGGAACAGCAAGTGGTGGGAGAACTCGCGCCAGCCGAGTTCACTGAGGAAGTGGTCGATGTCGGGCTGCACCGCCGCGGGCCACGGTTGCGCGCGGATGCGCTGCAGGATGCGGCGCGGCGAGATCTCGCCGAAGTGCAGGTGCGGCGAGAGCTTGGAGGTGCCGGTGCGGTCGGGGAAGTTGCGCTGCTCCTTGTAGCCGCGCGCAGCGCCGTCGAGGAAGGCATCGAGCAGCTCCAGCGCGCCCGCTTCGCCCGGCGACCAGTGCCGCCAGAAACCCTCGTCCCAGCGCGGTTCATTCGGAGGCGGCGCGAGGCCAAGCGCGTCGGGATCGAGCGTCGTGAGGCCAGCGGTCAGCGCGGGCAAGCGCTCGGGCGCCGGGCGCGCCGCCGGGAGGCTGTCGAGGTCGAGGCGGGCACGCTTCCAGAACGGCGTGAACACGCGGTAGGGCTCGCCCTGCCCGGTCGCGATGGTCCAGGGTTCGACCAGCAGCGCGGCGTTGACGCTCTCCGCGCGCAGCCCCGCCTTGCGCAGGGTCGTCTTGGTGCGGGTGTCGCGCGCGATGCAGGCCGGCTCGTACAGGCGGCTCCAGA
>JANJTY010000409.1 GCA_024710865.1 Lysobacteraceae bacterium
TCCGCATAGCCGGTCGCGAGGAAGGGCACGGTGTCGAGCGCGTACAGCGCGTCCTCGTTGGCCAGGCCGGAAATGATGAGCTCGCCGATCTGCGCCTGCCCGCCCTGCACCGCCCGCTTGATCTCGTTGGCCTTGAACAGCGAGCCGTTCGCATGGACGGTGATCTTGAGCTTGCCGCCGCTCGCCGTGGCCACCTCGGTGGCGAACTGCTGGATGTTCTCGGTATGGAAATTGTTGACCGGATAAGGCGTGGGCATGTCCCAGGTGGTCTGGGCGTGCGCGGCGAGGGCGATGCCGAGGCCGGCCAGGGATCCGACGATCGCCTTGACGAGAGGATGCGGGAACGTCATGGGGTGTGCTCCTGAAATGAAGGGGGCAGAGGCCCCGGAACGCTGCGTGGCAAAAAGGCGACCGGATTTCCATAAGTCACCGTTATTGCACGATAGAGATTTTATTAGTATCTTGTCAACAGAACGTGTACGTTTTTTCGATAAAACACCTTCAAAAAATCATTTGAGGTTCCCCATGAGCGACAACAACCGCATCGTTTCTTCCCAGCACCTGGTGTCGTCGAAGTCGCCGGAGCTGTCGGAATTCGAGTTTGGCCTGATCATCGCGTGGCATGCCTTTGCGCGCTGGATGATGCGCTGCATGGCCGCGTCCGGCGTCAAGGACATGACGGCGATCGACGTGCTGGTGCTGCACCATGTCGCCCACCGCGACACCGACAAGCGGCTTGCCGACATCGGCTTCGTGCTCAATGTCGAGGACACCCACGTCGTGTCGTACTCCCTGCGCAAGCTCGCGGGGCTGGGCCTGGTGAAGAGCGCCAAGCAGGGCAAGGAAGCCTTCTTCTCGGTCACCGACAAGGGGCGCGAGATCTGTCTCGCGTATCGCGATGTGCGCGAGGCCTGCCTGATGCCCGGTTTCACCGGCAGCGCCGAGGACAACGCCCAGATCAGCGACCTGGCGCGCCTGCTGCGCACGCTGTCGGGGCGCTACGATCAGGCCGCGCGCGCGGCCTCGACCTCATCGCTTTAAGAACGAAGGAGTCCGCCCGTGAGTTATCGCATCCTGGATGCCGGCGACGCCGCGCTGACGATCGAGTTCGGCCGCGTGATCGACCCGGCCCTGCTGGCCGCGGTCAATGCGCTCGACGCCGCCATCCAGCGCCTGCAGCAGGCGGGCGCTCTGCCGGGCGTGATCGAGACCATGCCCACCTTCCGCTCGCTGACGGTGTTCTTCGATCCCCTCGCCACCGACCGTGAAACCCTGCTCGCCGCCCTGCAGCCGGCGATCGCCGCGGCCGAGCACGGCGCACCCGCCACCGGCCGCCGCTGGCGTCTGCCGGTGTGCTATGCGGGCGAGGCTGCGCCCGATCTTGCCGAGGTGGCACGCACGCTCGGTATCGACGAGGCCGAGGTCGTCGCCCTGCACAGCGGTACCGACTACCTCGTCTACATGCTCGGTTTCCTGCCCGGCTTCCCCTTCATGGGCGATCTGCCCGCCGCGCTGCGCCTGCCGCGCCGCGCCGAGCCGCGCGTGCGCGTGCCCGCCGGCAGCGTCGCCATCGCCACCGGCCTGACCGCGATCTACCCGTGGGAAAGCCCGGGCGGCTGGCATCTGCTCGGGCGCTGCCCGGTGCCGCTGTTCGACGCCCGGCGTGCCTCGCCCTCGCTGCTCGCGGCGGGCGACCGGGTGCGCTTCGTGCCGGTGAGCGCTGACGAATGCCGCGCCATCGAGGCGGCGCTGCGCAGCGGCGACCTCGATCCGGAACGCTGGCTGGACGCCGACGACGACACCCGCTCGACCACCGCGGAGGACGCAGCATGAGCGCGCAGACTGAACTGGAAATCCTTGCCGCGGGCGCCTATGCGTCGCTGCAGGACGGCGGGCGGCGCGGCCATCGCCGCATCGGCGTGCCCTGGGCGGGGGTGCTCGACCGGCGGCTGATGCGCCTCGCCAATGCGCTGGCCGGCAACGTCGAGGACGCGCCGGTCATCGAATGCTTCGAAGGCGGCCTGCAGCTGGCCGCGCGCGGCGGCGCCGTGAAAGTGGCGGTCGCCGGCGATGCCACGCTCGAGCTCGATGGCGCGGACGGCCGCCGACAGATCGTGCCCTGGCGTTCGCTGACCCTGGCCGACGGTGAATCGCTGCGCATCCGCAAACTCGGCGGCGGGCGCATCGCGATGGTCGCGGTCGCCGGCCTGGCCGTGCCGCCCGTCATGGGCAGCGTGTCGACCTATGTGCGCGCCGGCCTGGGTGGCGTCGACGGTCGCGCCCTCGCGGCCGGCATGCGCCTGCCGCTGGGCGCGGACCATGCCTACGGCACCGACCGCGTGCTGACGCATCCGCCCGCGCCCGACGACCGCCCGATCCGCATTGTTCCCGGCCCGCAGGCCGACCACTTCAGCGCCACGGCGCTGGACGCCCTGGTCGGTGGCGACTACCGCGTCACCGCCGAAGCCGACCGCATGGGCATCCGTCTCGAAGGCGCGCGGCTCGAGCATGCCGGCTCTGCCGATATCGTGTCCGACGCCACCGTGCCGGGCTCGATCCAGGTGCCCGGCTCGGGGCAGCCGATCGTGCTGCTGGCCGACGCCCAGACGGCCGGCGGCTACGCCAAGATCGCCACCGTGATCACGGCCGACCTCGGTCGCCTGGCGGCGCTGCGACCCGGCCAGGCGCTGCGCTTCGCCCTCGTCGATGCCGTGGAAGGTGCACGCATCGCCCGTGCCGCAGAGGCCGAAACGCGTTCGCTGCTGGCGTCGATCCGGCCCTTGCCGTCCGACGGCGTCGACCTGGAAGCGCTGTACACCGCCAACCTGGTCGGCGGCGTCGTGCATGCGCTCTCGGCGGAGTACCGTCCGCTGTATTGAGACTCCGAGGCGTCCGCGCGCCCAAACTGACCCCGACCGACCCCGACCGACCGGAGGCCCTCCGCATGAACAAGACGATCAACCTCAACGCCGACCTCGGCGAATCCTTCGGCGCCTGGAAGATGGGCGAGGACCAGGCGCTGCTGCAGGTGGTGCGCTCGGCCAACATCGCCTGCGGTTTCCACGCCGGCGACCCGCTGGTGATGCGCGACACCGTGCGCGCCGCCCTCGCCGCCGGCGTGAGCCTCGGCGCGCATCCGGCCTACCCCGACCTGCAGGGCTTCGGCCGCCGGCCGATGAAGCTCGCCCCGGCCGAAGTCGAGGCGATGATCATCTACCAGGTCGGCGCATTGATGGGCATCGCCGCGTCCGAGGGCGGACGCGTCACCCACGTCAAGCCCCACGGTGCGCTCAACAACCAGGCCTGCGAAAACGCCGCGCTCGCCGACGCGGTGGCACGCGCAGTGAAGTCGGTCGACCCCGAGCTCATCCTGCTCGCTCCGGTGCTGTCCGAACTGTATGCGGCCGGCGAGCGCGCCGGCCTGCGCGTGGCCGGCGAGATCTTTGCCGACCGTGCCTACACCGACGCGGGCATGCTGGTGCCGCGCGGGCAGCCCGGCGCCGTGATCCACGACCATGACGAACTCGTCGCGCACGTGCTGCGCATGCTCGATTGCGGCGGCGTGGTGGCGCAGAGCGGCAAGTGCCTGCCGGCGCCGATGGACAGCATCTGCGTGCATGGCGACACCCTCGGCGCGGTCGAAAGCGCCGGCCGGTTGCGCACGGCGCTGGAGGCTAAGGGCTGGGTGGTCGACACGCTGCCCGCACTGCGCGGTCGCCGGGCAGACAGCGGCGCGATTGCGGCGATCTGAAGCGCGCGGCGGTTCCCGAGTTCCGCGCGTCGTCACCGGGGCGGGGAATACTGGGATCAGGGCACCGGGAACAGCGTGTGGTGCCACTTGCGCAGGAATTCGCGGCGCTTGACCTGGTCGAGGTAGGTCATCAGGCCGGGCCCGATCGGGATCGGGCGGAAGGCGCCGCCGAGCTGGCGGCGCAGTTCCGCGGCCGCGGCGTCGTCGGGCACGTCGTCGCGCACCGAGAAGAAGCCCGGGTTCTGCGCGAGCAGCTGCTGCCCTTCGCGCGACAGCAGGTAGTCGAGCCACAGCCGCGCGGCGTTGGGATGGCG
>JANJTY010000410.1 GCA_024710865.1 Lysobacteraceae bacterium
ACAAGCCCCATAGCGAAGTCGGCGCCTTCGTCGATCTGCAGATGATGATGCTCGCCGATCCGATGCTGATCGAGGCCGCGCGCGAGCTGATCCGCACCCGCCGCTGCAACGCGGAATGGGCGCTGGTGCAGCAGATGGAGCTGGTCGTCGAGCAGTTCGAGCAGATCGAGGATCCCTACCTGCGCGAGCGCAAGGCAGACGTCGTGCAGGTCGTCGAGCGCCTCGTAAAGGTGCTGCTGGGCCATCCCGGCCACCTGCCCCCGAAGCGCCGTGACGGACTGGGTACCATCATCGTCGCGCACGACCTCCCCCCGGCCGACACCATCGGTTTCCGCGACCACAACATCAGCGGCTTCGTCACCGACGTCGGCGGCCCCACCAGCCACACCGCGATCGTCGCGCGCAGCCTGCGCATCCCGGCGGTGGTCGGGCTGCACCACATCCGCCAGCTGGTCGAGGAAGACGAGCTGCTGATCATCGACGGCACGCGCGGCGTGGTGATCGTCGGCCCCGACGAGCACATCGTCGACGAGTACCGCCTGCGCCGCAGCGAGCTGGAGCTCGAGCGTTCCAAGCTCAACCGCCTGAAGGACACCCGCGCGACGACGCTGGACGGCGAGGACGTGAACCTCCTCGCCAACATAGAGGGGCCCAAGGACCTCGGCCAGGTCAAGGCCGTCAATGCCGACGGCGTGGGCCTGTACCGCACAGAATTCCTCTTCATCGGTCGCGACACCCTGCCCGACGAGGACGAGCAGTACGAGGCCTACCGTGCGGTGCTGAAGTCGCTGCCCGGCAAGCCGGTGACGATCCGCACCTTCGACGTCGGCGCCGACAAGGCGCTCAACGGCGTGACGGCGCGCTTCGAACCGAACCCGGCGCTGGGACTGCGCGCGGTGCGCTATTCGCTGGCCGAGCCCAAGATGTTCCTCACGCAACTGCGGGCCCTGCTGCGCGCCTCGGTGCACGGGCAGCTGCGCATCATGATTCCAATGCTCGCGCATGCGCACGAGATCGACCAGTCGCTGCAGCTGATCGCAAAGGCCAAGGCCGAACTCGACGCCGAGGGCCTCAAGTACGACCCGCGCCTGCAGGTCGGCGGCATGATCGAGGTACCCGCCGCGGCGCTGGCGCTCGGGATGTTCATCCGCCGCCTGTCCTTCCTGTCGATCGGCACCAACGACCTGATCCAGTACACGCTGGCGATCGACCGTTCCGACGAAGCGGTCGTCCACCTCTACGACCCCCTCCACCCTGCCGTCCTCAAGCTCATCGGTGGCACCATCCAGGCCGGCGCACGCTTCGGCCTGCCGGTGTCCGTCTGCGGCGAGATGGCCGGCGATCCGGCCTACACCCTGCTCTTCCTGGGCATGGGACTGCGCAACTTCTCGATGCACCCGTCCAACGTGCTGGAGATCAAGCAGCAGGTGCTGCGCGCCGACGTCGGCGAGCTCGCGCCGCGCGTCCAGCGCATTCTGAAGATGGACGAGCAGAGCAAGGTCCGCGAGGCCGTGATGCGCCTGGGCGCCTGACCAGACGACGGGAGCCGCGGCGACGACATGGGACTGCGCTGGAAATCGGGCTTGTGGCTGGGCGCGCTGCTCGCGCTGCTGCTGTTGATCGCGCTGCTGGCCGGGCGCAGCGGACTGGACGCCTTCCGCACCCACTTCGGCGCGGCCTTCGCTGCCAACCACGCGCAGTTGCAGGCGCAGAAGCTGGTCACCCTGATCACCCGCGAGCTGAGCCTGTCGCAACGCCTGGCGGAGCTCGGCAGCGTGCAAGGCTTCCTGCGCGAAGGCGACGGCGCCGCGGCGACCTTCGCCGACCTGGAACGCTTTCGCGCCGCGTTCGCCGACGGTTCCGCCTTCCTGATCTCCCACGCCTCCGGCGACTACTACTTCAGCGACGCGCCGGCGGCGCCCGGCCCGCTGGCCCCCCGCTATGCCCTGAAGCACGACGAGCCCAAGGATGCGTGGTACTACGCGACGATCGCAGGGGACAAACCCTATGCCCTCAACGTGAACGTCGACGAGACCCTGCGCGTCACCAAGGTGTGGTTCAACGTGCTGGTCCGTGACGGCGCGGGCGAAGTGTTGGGCCTCGCCGGCACCGGGCTCGACCTCACGCGCTTCCTCGCCGAATTCGTCGCCTCCGGCGACACCGGCGTGACGAGCCTGATCGTCAATGGCGACGGGGTGATCCTCGCCCATCCCGACCCCGCCCTGATCGAGTATGCCGCCCTGACCAAGGCCAGCCCGCAGCGCACGCTGCACCGCCTCGTCGCCCGCGAGGACGACCGCAGGGCCCTCGCACAGAGCTTCGCCGCACTGCGCGCCGACGCAACCGCCAGCCGCACGCTCGAGATCGAGTACGACGGCGTGCGCCGCATCGTCGGCGCCGCCTACGTCCCGCAACTCGACTGGTACGTGCTGAGCGCCGTCGACACCGGCGCCGCGCACGTCATCGACGAGGCCGTGCTATGGCCGCTGGCGCTCGCCGCGCTGGCGCTGCTGGTGCTGTTCGCCGCCGGCGTCAGCGTTG
>JANJTY010000437.1 GCA_024710865.1 Lysobacteraceae bacterium
CCCGAGCAGCACGCCGGTCGCGGTCAACATCGTGCACCCGTACATCGGCGACCTGATCGTCGACCTGGTTGCGCCGGATGGCTCGGTCTACAACCTGCACAACCGCACCGGCGGCAGCGCCGACAACATCAACCAGACCTACAACGTGAACCTGTCGAGTGAAGCGTTGAACGGCACCTGGCGCCTGCGCGCCCGTGACCGCGCCTCCGCGGACACCGGCTACATCAACAGCTGGAGCATCACGTTCTAAGGTTTCCAGCCTGATCGCTGCACCCCAGAACCCCGGCCTCGCGCCGGGGTTCTGCTTTCCGGGGAGCGGATCGACGAAGCGCCCTGGCGCCAGTCGATGCCATCACCAGTCCAGCGCCTCGTAGCCGTCGCGGAACAGCCGCCCCGTGCGGCAGGCCTCGACCTGCTCCGGCACCACCAGCAGGTTGAACTGCTGGCCCGCGCTGAAGCCATCGCCCGAGAACAGCCGCCAGCGTCCGTTGAGGTAGAACACGTCGAACACCACGCCGTTGCCGGCACCGTGCACGAGCGGCGCGGCATGCACCTGCGCACACGGCGTGTCGTTCAGCAGCGGGTGGTCGAGCACGCTGATGTTCCCCGCCGCCCCCACCGTGTGGCGGAATGCGTTGGGACTGGGATCCTGCGCGTACAGGTTCCAGGTCGTGTCGATCGTGAACTCGGCGCCGTTCACGGTCGCCAGCTGCCAGCGCTCACCGCCGTACAGCAGGGCGACCGGGTCGGGATTGGCCGTGGCACCGAATGCCGTGGCCTGGGTAAAGAGCAGGAAGCGGTCCGGCATGCCGTTGCTCTGGGTCCAGTCGATCAAGGTGGCGCCGCCGAGGGAGTTGGCGCCGCTGGCCGCATGCTGGCGTACCCCGGTCGCGGACGTCCCGCCCGCGGCCAGCAGGTTGAAGCCCGCACCCTGGGACATAGCGGCGTTGTTGGCATTGCGCACCCACCACTGGTCGAAGAAGTCGAACACGCCCAGCGGCTGCACATTGGACGCGCTGCCGGCGCTGAAGTTGTTGGTGGGGAACAGGCGCGCGCCGCGATCCGCGTCGATCGCGGCATCCGCCACCGCGGTGTAGGCCACCGTTTCGGGCGCGTCCTTGCGCACCAGCAGGCTGCGGTGGCCGAACTCGTAGGCGCCGATGTCGATGGTGTCGACCAGCCGGCGCAGGCCGTCGGCATCATGCAGGGTGGCGTCGCCGGCGAACAGCCAGGCAAAGCCGTTGCCGGCGTCCCGCGCCGGCGAATCCTCGCCCAGGCGCGGCGCCTCGATCGAGCGCAGGCGCGGGTCGGCCAGCACGTCGTTCGGCGCGGCCGGCAGGGTGTTGACCGTGCCGCTGATGCCATGCAGCAGGTTGTTGTCGTGCAGCAGGCCATCGAGCGTGCCGGGGTTGGTGGTGATGCCGCGGCGGTTGAAGGCGAACAGGTTGTTGAACACGCGACCGCTGATGCTGCCCGTGCCGGGCCCGCCGCCGGTCCCGCCCCAGGGCGCGAGCATGAGGCCCAGGTCGCTGTTGGTGACGGTGTTGTTGAACACCTGCGCATCGGTCGTGCCGTGGTAGACGATCACCTCGATGCCGCCACCCAGGCGGCCCGGATGTCCGATCACCGCATTGCTGAGCACCCGCGCGGTCACGTTCGAAGGCGTGCTGGAGAACAGGCCCTCGGAGACGGTGATGCCACCACGCCCGAAGCCACCGCGAACCTCATTGCCCTGGATCAGGGCGTCGACGCTGGCGCCGCCGGTGACATCGGCCAGGATGCCCCAACCCTCACCCAACCCGACCGCTTCCAGCGTGTTCCAGCGCACGTCCACGTCCACCGCCTGTCCGCGCAGGTTCAGCGCCATCGCCGCATCGAAGAAGCCCGGCGCCGCCACGCTGAGACGGTTGCGCTCCACCCGCACGCTGCGCGCGGCGGCACCGTCCTGGGCGAAGTAGACCCGGATGCCGGCCAGGACGGTCGGATTCGAGCTCTCGATGCGCAGGTCATCGATGCGGAAATCGGCGCCCCCGCTGCCAAGCTGCTCAAGCTCCACGCTGGCATCGCGCAGTGCCAGGCGCGACACGCTCAGCGCCGGGTTCGCGGCGTCGTTGAAGCGGGCCCGGATGCCGCGCCCGGCGGCGAACTGTGGCCGACGCGCCGCGCCGCCGCGCAGGTCCAGGCTGCGCTCGATCAGGATCGACTCATCGATCGGGCCGTTGCTGTCGATCACCACCTCGCCGCCATCCGGCTCGGCGTCGATGCAGGCCTGCAGCGTGGTGTCGCAGGGTGCGGCGCCGGGCCAGGTGGCCGCGCCAGCGCAGGTCGAAACGAGCAGGCAGGACAGCGGCAGGAGCAAGCGTTGCGGCGTGGACATCGGTGGTCCCCGAATGAAGGAAGGCACTCCTGCATTCGATGCCGGACGCCGAACCCGGACAGGCCCGGCCGCTCCAGCCAGTCGCCGTTCAGCCTGGGGACCTCATTCCAGCCGCGGCCAGGCCGAGGCGTCCAGCGTCTCGCGGTAGGCATGCCAGGCGGCGTAGGCGAGCCAGGGCATCACCAGCCCCAGCCCCAGGAAGGCGGTGGCGAAACCGAGGCCGGTCAGCACCGCGATCAGGCCCGCCCAGAGCAGCATCGGGCCCTTGTTGCGCAGTACCGCGTTCACGCTGGAGACACCGGCGGTGACCATGTCGACGTCGCGGTCGGCGATCATCGGCAGGGACACCGCGGCGCTGGCGAAGGTGAGCGCCGCGAACACCGAGCCCACGGCCGAACCGATCAGCAGGAATTCGACCAGGGCGCGCAGCTCGCCGCTTTCGATCGGCACCAGCGCATTGACCATCATGCCGGCGCGCGACCACAGCAGCAGCACGACCAGCTGGAACAGCGCGAACACGCCGGCCTGCCCCACCACGCGCCGGGCCAGGGTGAAGGAGTGGCGCAGGGCGGGCGCGCGTCCGCCCTCCAACTCGCGGCTGACGCAGTACAGACCCACCGCGATCAGCGGCGCAACGAACACGAAGCCCGACAGCAGCGCCGCGAGCAGCGCGAAACGCCCCAGCCACCAGGCCAGCGCCGTCACCGCGATGCTGACCAGCACGATCACGAGGCCGAACAGCAGGCTCAGGCCCGGCGCGCGACGCAGGTCGGCCCAGCCCAGGCGCAGCCAGCGCAGCGGCGCCGACCAGCCCAAGGTCGCGCAGGGCACGACGAAGGGCCGCTCCGGCTCCGGCATCGCTGCCCCCGTGTGACTTGATTCGCTCACGCCCCCTCCCGGCGCTGTGCACGCAGCTTAAACGCTCCACCCAGCATTCGCCCAGCCTGCGGGTTCCCCCGAATCCGGTACTGGGGCAAACTTCACCCGCGTCGCAGGGACGTGCGAATACGAGGCACAAAGCCAATGCGCCAGATACTGTCGATTCTGTTGGCGATTCTCGGGTTCACCCTGGCGCTGCCTCACGCGCGCGCCGAAGGCCGGGATGCGGAGACCTGGATTGCCGACGGTCGCGGACGCATCGTGATCGCGGCGGACGGCAGCGTATCGGAGGTCAGCTTCGGCACCGCGTTCGGATCGGGAATCGACGCGGCCCTCGCCGAGCAGATCCGCGCCTGGCGCTTCGAGCCGATCGTGGAGCAGGGGCGACCGGTGGAAGCCATCGCGCACATGGACCTGCGCCTGACGGCGGAGTTCGAAGGCTCGCGACAGGGCAAGGTCAGCATCGCCAGCGCGCGCTTCGTGGACCCGCCGGCTGCGACCGGTGCCCAGGCCCGCGACCTCGGTTGGAAACGTCCGGTCTATCCGAAGCGGGCCCTGCAGTCGGGCCATGGCGCCCTGCTCAGCCTGCGCATCGAAGTCGACGAAGCCGGTCGGGTCGTCAACGTGGGCGGTGAGAGCAGTTGGCTGACCGGGCCTGCCCTGTCGCCGAAGCAGCGCGAACGCATGCTGGAGCGCTTCATTGCCGCGGCGCGCCGGGCGGTGCTGGACTGGCAGATGCCGCCCCCGGCCGAGACCGGTTCGCGCAGTTACAGCGTGCCGATCAATTTCCTCGTTGGCCAGCCGGGCACGGTCTGGCGCCAGGCGCGGTGGGTCACCCTGCCGCCCGAGCCCTGGATGCTGGCGCTTGATGGCAGCACCATCGCCGAGCTCGACGAACACGGCCGCCCGGCGCGCCGCGACCTGCGCCTGCTGACCGAACTCGACCCGGGGCAGGAACCGTCGAGCTGAGCGCCGCGCGCGGTTCGACCTTGACAGCCCGCCGCCGCGCACGCGCCAATGGCGGCTGACCGCCGCCCGGATGCGCGCATGTCCCACCCCAGCCAGTTCTCCCTGCTCCGCAGCCGCCGCTTCCTGCCCTTCTTCCTGACCCAGGGCTTCGGCGCCTTCAACGACAACGTGTTCCGCAGCGCCCTGGTGGTGCTGGTGGCGTTCAAGGTCGGCGAGCTGTCCAGCGACGAGGTGAACTTCTGGTCGAACCTGGCGGCCGGCCTGTTCATCCTGCCCTTTTTCCTGTTTTCGGCCACCGCCGGCCAGTTCGCCGAGAAGTACGAAAAGTCGCGCTCGATCCGCCGCATCAAGCTGATGGAGATCGCGATCATGGCGCTGGGCGCGGTCGGCTTCGCGCTCAACTCGCTGCCCTTCCTGATGGGCGTGCTGTTCCTGATGGGCGCGCAGAGCGCGCTGTTCGGGCCGATCAAGTACGCCATCCTGCCGCAGCACCTCAAGCCCGAGGAACTGGTCGGCGGCAACGCCCTGGTCGAGGCGGGCACCTTCCTCACCATCCTGATCGGCTTCCTGCTCGGCGGCCTGCTCGCCGGTTTTCCGGATGGGCCCTTCTACGCCTCGATCGCGGTGATCGTGGTGGCGGTGCTGGGCTACCTCAGCAGCCGCGCGATTCCTGAAGCACCGGCCACCGCGCCGGAGCTGCGCATCAACTGGAACGGGTTCAGCGAGACCTGGCGCATCCTGCGCTTCCTCGGCCACCAGCGCGCGGTGCTGAACTCGGTCCTGGGCATCAGCTGGTTCTGGTTTTTCGGCTCGGTCTTCCTGGCGCAGATGCCGAACTACACCAAGGAATTCCTTGGCGGCAACGAGCAGGTCGCGCCGCTGATCCTGGCGGTGTTCTCCTTCGGCATCGGCGCCGGCTCGCTGCTGTGCGAGAAGCT
>JANJTY010000504.1 GCA_024710865.1 Lysobacteraceae bacterium
CGGCGGCGCAGGAAGGGATGCACCATGTCGCCCTGGATCGGCCCCGGGCGCACGATCGCGACCTGGATCACCAGGTCATAGAAGTCGGCTGGTTTCAGGCGCGGCAGCATCGCCATCTGCGCGCGCGATTCGACCTGGAACACGCCGACGGTGTCGGCGCGCTGCAGCATGGCGTAGGTGGCGGGATCGCCTTCCGGAATCGTGGCCAGCTCCCAGCGCCGGCCGTGGTGGCGCTCGATCAGGTCGAGGCAGCGCCGCACGCAGCTCAGCATGCCGAGCGCCAGGCAGTCGACCTTGAGCAGGCCGAGGGTTTCGAGGTCGTCCTTGTCCCACTGGATGATGCTGCGCCCGTCCATCGCGGCGTTCTCGGTCGGCACCAGCTTGGACAGCGCCTCGCCCGAGATCACGAAACCGCCGACGTGCTGCGACAGATGCCGCGGGAAGCCGCGCAGCTGGTCGCTGAGGGCGACGAAGCGCCGCATCAGGAGCGAATCGGGCTCGAAGCCGACCTCGCGCAGGCGTATATCCAGCGGCACCTCGCTCTGGCCGCGGGCATAGGCGCGGGCGAGCTGGTCGAGCTGATCCTCCGACAGGCCCAGCGCCCGGCCCACGTCGCGCGCCGCGCTCTTGCCGCGGTAGCAGATCACCGTTGCCGCCAGGGCCGCGCGCTCGCGACCGTACTTGGCGTAGACGTACTGCAGCACCTCCTCGCGCCGCTCGTGCTCGAAATCGACATCGATGTCGGGCGGCTCGTTGCGCTCCTTCGAGACGAAGCGCTCGAACAGCATGCGGATGCGGTCCGGCCCGACCGCGGTGATGCCCAGGCAATAGCAGACCACCGAATTGGCCGCCGAACCGCGGCCCTGGCAGAGGATGCCCTGGCTGCGGGCCCAGGCCACGATGTCGTGCACGGTGAGGAAGAAGGCCTCGTAGCGCATTTCTTCGATGAGCTGCAGCTCCTTCTCGATCAGGGCACGTGCATCGGGCGGAACGCCGCCCGGCCAGCGCCGCGCCGCGCCTTCCTCGGTGAGCAGGCGCAGGTGCTCGCTCGGCGTGCGGCCTTCGGGCACCAGCTCCTGCGGAAAGGCGTAGCTCAGCTCGCGCAGGGAGAAGCGGCAGCGCTGTGCTATCGCGGCGCTTTCCTCCAGCAGGTCGAGCGGGTAGAGCGCGGCCAGCGCCGCGCGCGTGCGCAGGTGGCGTTCGCCGTTCGGGAACAGCGCATGCCCCGCCTCGGCCACGGTGCAGCGCAGGCGGATGGCGGTGAGGGTGTCCTGCAGCGCGCGCCGCGCCCGCACGTGCATGTGCACATCGCCTGCCGCGACCAGCGGAATGCCCTGCGCGGCACCGAAAGCGCGCAGCGCGGCGAGGCGTTCGGCATCGCGCGGATCGCGGTGCAGTTCGACCGCGAGCCAGAGGCGGTCGGGGAAGATCGACTTCAGCCAGGCGGCGGTCTGTTGAACCCCTCTCCCAGCGGGAGAGGGGCAGGGGTTAGGGGCGATACAGAGCGAGGCGTATGGCGATCCCTGACCCTCACTTCCTGCCGCACCCCGGCTCTCGCGCGAGGCGCTTGAGCGTTCTTCGGCGCGCGAATCGCTGGTTTGCAGGCGCGCCTCATCATCCCGAAGGGAGACGGGCTCAGGAGCGGCTTCAGCCGCGACCGCCGTGCGGCAAGGGTGGTCCGGACCGGCGCCTCGGGTCGGGACTGAAGTCCCTCCTGCAGGGACTGGCAGACGCACACGGGCACCTGGTGCAGGAGTGGCATCAGCCGCGACCAAGGTGATCTCGCCCAGCGAGGAGGATGCGCACTCGCTCCCGCGCGCATCGCCCTTCAGCCACAACGCCAGCAACCCCTCTCCACCCACCGCCTCAAGGTCGGCGCGCGTCAAGCGGTAACCGCCCTTGGCCGCCGCCATGCGTCCGCGCGTGATCAGCGCCGAGAGCCGCTCATAGCCCGCCCGGCTCTCGCACAGCAGCACCAGGCGCGGGCCGTCCTCGAATGCGAGCTCGCTGCCCACGATCAGCGGCAGGCCGTGCTTCTCCGAAGCCTCCAGCGCGCGCACGATGCCAGCGAGCGAGCATTCGTCCGTGATCGCCAGGGCCGCATAGCCCAGCTTCCTTGCCCGCGCGAACAGCTCCTCGGCGCTGGAGGCGCCGCGCAGGAAGCTGAAGTTCGAGCGGCAGTGCAGCTCGGCGTAGGGAATGGCCACGGCGGCTCGTTGCAGGGCGAACGCTGCCTATGCTGGCACGGTGCGCGTCGCGGGGCGTGAGACCGGGCCATCCGGCCAGCAGCGCGGACCCAGCTCTCGTAGGAGCGCACCGTGTGCGCGGCCCGGGACCGTGGCCCGCGCAATCAGTGTCGCAGCGGCCAATAGAGCGGTCGCCGACAGGGTCGGCACCTGGTGCGCCCGTTTCCGTCTGCTGGCGGCAGCGCTGCGTGCGTCGCGCGGGACGCATCGCAACTCTCCCGAGCGATGGAGTGGGACCGCAAGTTGCACTGTGGTGCCGGCGGAGAGACTCGAACTCTCACGATGTTGCCATCGGCGGATTTTGAGTCCGCTGCGTCTACCATTCCGCCACGCCGGCAGTGCGTGCAGGGCGCGCAGTATAGGGCATGCGCGTCCCGCAGGGCTTGGGTCTCAGTGCGCCTCGTCCAGGCGTAGCACGCGCTCGCCGCGGCGGTACCAGGTGGCCTGCAGCGGCTCGAACACCGAACAGCAGCTCATCGGCCCCTTGTAGATGTGCAGCGAGACCGCGACCTCGCGATCGCTGGGGTTGCGGATGGTGTGGTACTCGTGCGGCGGGATCAGGCTGCCGGCCGAGCCGGTGCCGGCATTGAGCGTGCCGACCGGGCGGAAGCTGAAGCGGTCGTCCTCGCGGGCCAGCAACTCGTACTGGGTGATCTCGAGCTGGCCGTGCCAGACGCCCTCCACGCACCACAGCCCGGCATGGTCGTGGATCGGCGTGCCCTGGCCCGGGCCCCAGGTCATCGCGATCACTGCGTAGCCCAGGTCCGGGCTCTGATAGATCTCGCGCCGTGCGTAGTGGTCGGCCTCGGCCTGCAGCACGCAGGACGGAAGCTCGACCTCGCGCTCGCGGATCATGCGGCACAGGCTGTTGCGCAGCGCGCTGGTGATGGCCTCGTCGTCGCCCGCCGCCATGGCGGCGTCGATGCGTTCGACGAGGGTACGATGGCCGGGGAAGTCGAGGGCAGTCATGGCGACGCGTTGTGCGATTGGAAGCGGTCATTCTAGCCCGGCCGGCGACCGCGGGCCGACCGCCGCGGGCGAGGCTATATCCAGCGTGTCCTGAACGGCGTTGGTCCTGCTTGGCCGCGCGCGTTGCCGCAACCGTCGCTGCAGCGCCGCCCGATCCAGGGGGCGACGCGAAGCGTGCGATGGCATCCCGGTTCAGCACGGCCAGGTGGCGTAGGTTTCTCGATTCGATCCGCTGGTCGGCCGTTACCCGTTCCCAGAAGCGGGTGTCTCGGCGGCCTGTGCGATGTGGGGAAACTGTCCGGTTCGGTTCGGTGCCGTGGGTTGGAGCGGCGTCGCGGCGCGGACGGTGCCGGTGCGCGTGGGCGCCAGCGACATAGGCCTGCATGTCGCTGGCCGGGGGCCAGCGGCGAAGGGCCGTCATCGACACGATGCACGCCGCGGCTGCCGGCGTCGGTTCAAAGGCTTCGCAGATAGGCGCCGATCAGCGGCCCGAAGCGTTCGATGTCGACCAGGAAGGCGTCGTGGCCCTGGGGTGAGTCGAGCGGGGCGAACTGGACCTGGGCGCCGCCAGCACGCAGGCCTTCGGCGATCTGCTGCTGCTGTTCGAGCGGGAACAGGATGTCGGTCTCCACGCCCACGCTGACGGCCGAGTAGAGCTTGATCCTGGCCAGCGCGGCGGCGACCGAGCCGCCGCCGTACTCGGCGGCGTCGAACCAGTCCATCGAGCGGCTCAGGTACAGGTAGCAGTTCGGGTCGAACTGGCGGATGAAGCGGCGGGCGTGGCCTTCGAGGTAGCTTTCGACCTGGAACTCGAAGCCGAAGGGGTCGTCCTCGCGCTGCTCGGCGTCGAGGCGCACCCGGCCGAAGCGGCCGTGCCACTCGATGGCGGACCGGTAGGTCACCACGCCGAGCTTGCGCGCGATGCGCATGCCGGCTTCGGGGTAGGTGTCTTCGCTGTAATCGCCGCCGTTCCAGTTCGGATCGAGGCGGATGGCCTCGCGCTGCAGCGAGCGGATGGCGATGGAGAAGGGCGCGGCCTGGGCCGCACCGGAGACGTTGACGTGGCCGCGCGCCGAGCCCGGGTGACGCAGCAGGTAGGCCAGCGCGTTCATCCCGCCCATCGAGCAGCCGATCAGGCAGCCGAGCTGCTCGATGCCGAAGCTGGACACCAGGGCGTGGGCCGCATCGGCGATGTCCTCCTGCGACAGCTCGGGAAAGCGCAGCCGGTACGGCTGGCCATCGTCCGGATGGGGCGAAGCTGGGCCGGTCGAGCCCTTGCAGCCGCCCAGCGAATTGGCGCAGATCACGAACCAGCGCTTGGTGTCGATGGGTCGGTCGGGGCCGATCATGCGTTCCCACCAGCCGGGCTCCGGGTTGGCCTCGCTGCTGCGCGCGTGCGCGCTGGGCGAGAGGCCGGTCTGGATCAGGATGGCGTTGTCGCGCGCGGGCGAGAGCTCGCCCCAGGTCTCATAGGCCAGGCGCGCGCCGTGCAGCGCGCCACCGCGCTTCATCGGGAAGGGCGAGGGCAGCTCGAAGAACTGCGTGCCGGCGGGAATGAACTCGGTCATCGGACGCGTCCGATTTGCAGCACGGTTTCGCCGGCCTCGGCGGGGACCACGTCCACGGCTTCGGATTCGAGATCGCCGGGCGCCGGCGTGGCGTTGCCGGCCTGCGAGATGCGCGCGGACAGGCGCAGCGCCGGCAGGCTGGCGATGGCCGCGCCGGGCAGCATGCGGTCGCTGTCCTGCAGGCGGAGCGTGAGCGGGAAGCCGGTCGGCGGCAGGCGCTTGGCCGCGATGGGTGGGCCGCCGGCCGGATCGCGCGCCACCACGAACAGCGCGGCCTGCGGGCCGATGCGGTCCTGCAGCGCGGGATCGAGCTCGATGCGGACGGCCAGGCCGCTGCCGGTATCGGGCACTGCCGAATCAGGCGAAGGCGCGGCCGAGGGCGGCAGGCCCGCGGCGGCGCGCGAGGCCTCGATGCGCTCGCGCAGCGGCACCAGGGCCTCGGAGCCCGGCGGCAGCACCGCGGCCAGGCGCTCCCAGGCTTCGGCCGCCTCGGCGTGCTCCTCGCGCTGGGCGTGGCTGACGCCGAGCAGCAGCAGGCCGCGCTCGTGCGCGGGGTTGAGCTGCAGGGCCTTGCGCAGCAGCGCGAGGTTCTCGTCGCTGAAGCGGCGGTCGCTGCTGGCCAGGGTCTGGGCTTCGACCTGCTCGACGATGACATCGGGCTCTTCCGGCGCCAGCGCGAAGGCGCGCGCGATGGCGTCGCGCGATTCGGCGAATCGCTGCAGGGCGCGGTAGGAGCGGCCGAGCAGCATCCAGCCGGTGACGTCGTTGGGCTGTTCCTGCAGGCGCGCTTCGAGCTGGGCCAGGGCGGTTTCCATGTCCGGCGCTTCACCACTGGCCGCGGCGGCGGGCGCGCGCAGATTGGCCGGGTCGAGCGCCTGCGGCGTGCCGACGGCGAAGTAGAGCACCGGCGTGGCGCCGAGCAGGAGCATGACCAGGCCGATGGCGGTGCGGGTGTGGGCCGGGCGCGCCGGCGCCTCGGAATCCTCGCGCAGCAGCGGACGCAGCAGGAGCCAGACCGTACCCAGGGCGAGCAGCACGGCCAGCAGCACGAAGACGGATGTCACAGCGGTTCCTCCGGTTCCGGCACGGGCTGGCCGGGGCGGGACGCGCCGCGACGGCGCACGATCAACACCAGGGCGATGGTGCCCAGGCCCAGCAGCACGGCCGGGCCGAACCAGAGCAGCCAGGTGCCGCGGCGCAGCTGCGGGCGGTAGAGCACGAACTCGCCGTAGCGCTCGACCAGGTGCTGCTTGATCTGCGCGTCGGTCAGGTCCTTGCGGATCAACTCCAGTACCTCGCGCCGCAGGTCCTGCGCGATGCCGGCGGGCGAGTCGGCGAGCGACTGGTTCTGGCACATCAGGCAGCGCAGTTCGGCGGCGAGGGCGCGGAAGCGCGCTTCTTCGGCGGCGTCGCGGTAGTCGACCGGTTCGATCGCCAGCGCGGGTGCGGCGAACGCCAGCAGCAGGGCGAGCGCGAGGGAGCGGAGCAGGGTGGTCAGCTGGGCGGTCATCGGGGTCGTCCTTCGAAGCCGCCATGGGCGCGCGCGATGGCAGCGACGCGGTGCACGCCGGCGCTGCGTCGGATCCGCGCCGGTGGCGTGGCCCGCCCGTTCTGCGGCACGGGCGGCGCTTGATCCGACCTACGGGTCTCTCGCGGTGCGGACAGGGGCGCCTCGCTCGGGCCTTCGCAGGTCGGCTCAAGCCGCGCAGCGGTGGAGCCGACGCTGGCAGACATGATCGGCGCCCTCACCGCGCGCCACCCGCCGCTGCACCGCTACCCAGGATCACCGGCAGCTGCGCCGCCAGCACGTCCTCGGTGAGCGGCCCGACGTGCTTGTAGCGGATCGTGCCCTGCGCATCGACGAAGAAGGTCTCGGGCGCGCCGTAGACGCCGAGGTCGATCGCGGCGCGGCCTTCGCGGTCGGCCAGGATCAGGCTGTAGGGGTCCTGGAACTGGCGCAGCCAGCGCAGGGCGTCCTCGCGCTCGTCCTTCCAGTTGAAGCCGACGATGGGCAGGCGCTGTTCGCGCGCGAGCTGCAGCAGCAGCGGATGCTCGACCCGGCAGGCCACGCACCAGCTGGCCCAGACGTTGAGCAGGTAGGGACGGCCGCGCAGTTCGGCGCTGGCGACGACGCGCTCGGGCTCCAGCAGCAGAGGCAGCTCGAACTCGGGCACCGGCTTGCCGACCAGGGGCGAGGGCAGCACGTCCTTGTCGCGCTCGGTGTTGAGCTTGATGCCGGCCAGCATCAGGGCCACGATCGCCGCAAACACGACCAGCGGCAGCAGGCGCAGGGCAAGCTTCATCAGGCCGGCTCCGCCGCCAGCGCGCCGGGCAGGGGCTTGCTGGCCTCGACCTTGCGCCGGAAGCGCGCATCCGCTGCGGCGACGATGGCGCCGATGACCATGAACAGCGCGCCCAGCCAGATACAGCGGATCCAGGGCTTGACGTAGACGCGCAGGGCCCAGGCGCCGTTGCCGCCGAGCGGCTCGCCGAGGGCGACATAGAGGTCGCGGTGCAGGGCGGGGTCGATCGCGGCCTCGGTCATGACCTGGCCACCGCTGGCGTAGGCGCGCTTTTCCGGCCGCAGCACGGCGATCACCTCATCGCCGCGCAGTACGGTGACCTCGCCCTGGTCGGCGCGGTAGTTCGGGCCGTCGACCTGGCGCACGCCGTCGAAGCGGAAGCTGAAGCCGCGCACCTCGACCACCTCGCCGCTGCGCACCGCCACGTCCTTCTCGATGCTGGTGCTCTCGGTCATCAGCACGCCGAACACGAACACGCCGACGCCGAAGTGGGCGAGCAGCAT
>JANJTY010000527.1 GCA_024710865.1 Lysobacteraceae bacterium
TCGGCATGATCGCGCTGGCCGGCATCATCGTGCGCCACTCGATCCTGCTGGTGGTTTTCATCAACGAGGCCCTGGACGAGGGCAAGCGGCTGGTGGCGGCCGTGGTGGAGGCCTGCGCGGTGCGCGCCCAGCCCATCGCCCTGACCGCGCTGGCGGCGATGGGCGGTGCCCTGTTCATCCTCGACGATCCGATCTTCAACGGCCTGGCGATCTCGCTGATCTTCGGCATCGCGGTCTCGACCGTGCTGACCCTGGTGGTGATTCCGCTGCTGTACTACGCCTGGCTCAGGCGTCGCCAGGCCCCGCCGACGGAGTCACGTCCCGCATGAACCGTGCACTGCCGATGCTGCTGATCGCCAGCCTGCTGACCGTCTGCGGTCCGGCCCCGCAGGCGCCGTGCGCGACGGCTCCCGCGCCGGTGGCGCAGGCCATCGCGGCCAGCTGCACCGGTGAACGGGCCACCGGCTTTGCCAGCGGCGACCTGCGCGGGGCATTCTGGGCCGGGCTTCCAGACACCAAGGACGCGACACCATGAGCGAAGGCGACGAGATCCGCATCACCCTCGACCTCGAGGACGGCTACACCTTCCGGGTGCACTTCGACGGCACCGCGCTGGACGACCTGCGCACCGACGAGCCGGCGCCGCTGGGCGCGGACCACGGTCCGAACCCCTCACGCCTGCTGCTCGCGGCGGTGGCCAACTGCCTCTCGGCCAGCCTGCTGTTCGCCATGCGCAAGTTCAAGAACGCGCCCGGGCCGATCCGCACTGTGGTCACCGGCCGCGCCGAGCGCAACGCCGAGGGGCGCTGGCGCATCCCCAAGGCCTGGGTCGAGATCAACCTCGCCGAACACGCCGGCAGCCACCAGCACCTCGAGCGCATCCTGCAGACCTTCGAGAACTTCTGCGTGGTCACGCAGAGCGTGCGCCAGGGCGTGGAGGTCGAGGTCACAGTGAAGGACGGCGACGGCCGCGTGCTGCTGGGCGACAAGAGCTTCGAGGCGGGATCGTGAGCGACGATAAGGTTCAGATCGCCTGCGCCCACTGCGCCACGCCCAACCGCGTGCCCGAGGCCAGGCTGGAGGACAACCCGCACTGCGGGCGCTGCGGCAAGCCCCTGTTCACCGGCAAGCCCCTGGTGCTGGACGAGGCCGGATTCGAGGCCCACGCGGTGCGTTCCGAGCTGCCCCTGCTGGTCGACTTCTGGGCCACCTGGTGCGGTCCCTGCCGCGCCATGGCGCCGCAGTTCGAGGCCGCGGCCGCGCGCATGGAGCCCAAGGTTCGCCTGGCCAAGGTCGATACCGACGCCAACCGCAACCTGGCCGCGCGCTACGCCATCCGCAGCATCCCGACCCTGATCCTGTTCCGCGACGGCAAGGAGCTCGCCCGCCACAGCGGCGCCATGGGCACCGGCGACATCATCCGCTTCGCCTACGAGGCCTTGACCCAGTAGCAGGTCAGGCGCAGGCCAGCAGACGATCAGGAGCGGCAAGGCGGAGACGCGCGGAGAAGCGCGCGCGATGGCGGTGGAGGAGTCCCCGCAGCCCGGATAGGCGCGCCGCGCGCATCAGGGCGGGGCCTTCATCGGAATCCACGAAGGTCGGGCCGTGGCGCAACACCACCCCGGATGCGCGGCTCCTGCGAGCCGCTGATCCGGGCTACGGGCTGGAGGCGCTGGTCGCGGCCTGCGTCCGATGCGCCGACGTGGCCGCCCGCCGCGGCCTGGACGACGGCGTGCGAACCGGCCGCCGATGTAGCCCGGATAAGCGCAGCGCATCCGGGGCGTGCCTTCAGCGAATCCACGAGGTCCGCGTCGCTGCGCGAATGTATCCGGGATCAGCGGCCCTGGCGGGCCGCATGCCCAGGGCGCAGGAGGTCGCCTACTCGATCACCACCCGATCCGTCCCACCGCGGCCGAAGGTTTCGGGCTGGTACATCTCCTCCGCATGCGGCGGCGGCACGATGAAGCGGCCGGGCGTGGTGGCGCGCGCGACGTAGCTGTAGCTGTGCACGCCTTCCCACAGCAGGGAGGTGAAGGCCTCGACGCGCTCGTCGCGCAGGTTCTGGTGCTCGTACCAGGGGCGGTGCCACCACCAGTAGGGTTCAACCTGGCCGGGATCGGTGGGCAACTGCTCGCTCACCGCCAGCGTCGGGTTGATCGCTTCCAGGCCGGCCGGCAGCGGGTCGACCAGGGCCACGTGCAGGCGGCGGCCGGTGGCGACCAGGCTGAGGTTCACCCGCACCTTGGCACCGGCGCGGATGCGCCAGGTGCCGTCGGCGTCGCGCCGCACGTCCATCGGATCGTCGACCGCCTCGTAGCGACGCTCCAGCGCGAAGCCATGATCGGCCGGCGCCAGGTCCAGATCGCGCGGCGCGTAGTCGAGGCCGATGCGGTAGTACATGCGCCCGGCGCCGTCCTTCTGCAGCAGCAGATCGCGCGCGCCGTCCTGCCTGAGCAGCTCGGCCATCGGCACGCGCGCGGCGAAGCGCTCGGTGCTGCGGCCGCGGAAGGCGTGTTCGCCGACCAGGCCGCGGTCCAGCCACACCCGCGCCACGAAGTCCGGCGTCACGCCCTCGCGCTGGTGGAAGTAGCGGTCCAGCGCCAGCAGGATGAAGGCGTTCTCCTGGGTATTGCCCCAGCGCCCCTGCACGCGGTGGCCGAGCAGGCCGCGCACCAGCTTCTCGATCAGGTCGTGCTGCGGGCGCACCTGAAGCAGGGCTTCCAGCGCCACGCCGTCGCCGCGCCGATCCGAGTGCAGCAGCACGTGCGCGCCCTGGTCGCTCATCCCGGAGACGAAGTGCGCTGCCGCCGCGGTTTCCGAGACCCGGTTGCCGAGGTTGCGCAGCAGGCGCTCGACAGCGGCCGCGTCCTTGCCGGCGTCCAGCGTGGGCAGCAGCCAGCCGATGCTTTCGATGCCGAGCGCGTCGAGCGAAGCCACCTCGCCCAGCAGGGCCTGGGCCTTCTTCACATCCACATCGCCGAACTGGCGCCGCACCTCCAGCGCATAGGCGCGCAGCGTGCGGCGGGTGTCGGCGTCGTACCAGTCGGGCAGCTGCCGCTCGATCTCGCGCAGGTAGGACAGCGAGCGCTGCTTGACCTCGGCCGGCATCGGATGGCCCTTGGCCTCGGCGCGCGCGAAGGCGTGCGCGACGTGGATTCCGAGGTAGGGCCAGGCCTGGTCGCTGCGGCCCCAGAAGCTCCAGCCGCCGTTGCCGTGCTGCAGCGCGGCCAGGCGTTCGAGGTCCTGGCGCAGGCTGGCTTCGAGCCGCTCCGGTGACGGCAGCTCCGGCGCCTCGAAGGCGGTCAGCACGTCGCGCAGGGCGGCGATGGCCAGCACCCGGCTGGCGCGCTGCTCGTTGCAGTCGAAGGGATAGTCGACCAGGTAGATCAGGGCATCGGTCAGCGCCTGCAGCTCGGTCGAAGACGCCGTCACGCTCAAGTGCCCGAACTGAGGCCACGCGTCCTGCGGCGCCAGCACCGGCTGCAGGGCCAGGCGGGTCTCGGCCAGCGAGCCGTAGGTGGCGAAGGCCTCGCGCGTGGCCGGGGTCCAGACCGGCAGCTCGAAGGACTGCGCATCGCTGTCGGCACCGGCGCTGGCCACGACCTGGAAGCGGGCGCGACCGGCCTGCTGCGTGGCAGTGGGAATGCGCACTTCGACGCGCGCCTGCGCTGGCAGGGTGAGGCGGCGGCCGGTGCTGGCCAGCGCGTTTGCCTCGCCCGGCCCGACCGGCTCGGCCTGCAGCGAGTCGATGAACTGCGCATTGAGCGCGCGCAGCGCCAGCTCGACCTGCATTGGCGCATCGGTCTGGTTCTGCAGCACGATGGGCAGCTCGAAGCGGTCGCCGAAGTTGGCAAAGCGCGGCGGGCTGGGGCGCAGCATCAGCGGCTGGCGCGCGGTGACGCTCGACTCGCCCGCGCCGAACTGGCGCGCGCCGGCGACCGCGATCGCCATCACCCGGTAGCGGGTGAGCGAGTCGGGCAGGTCGAGGCTCACCTCTGCGCGGCCCTTGGCGTCGGTGCGAACTTCCGGCGCATACAGGGCGAGCGCCGAGAAGTCCGTGCGCAGATCGATGGCGGCATCGGCCGGCGCCGAATCCATGGCCACCGACGTCTCCGCGGCGTAAGCCATCGGCTCGGCCATGGCCGGCGCCATCGGGGCCGGTGGCGGGGGCGGCGGAGCGCCGTCGCGCATCACGCGCGAGCCGGTGACCTCGATCCGCTCGAGCCGCCCGTCACCCGCCTGCGGCGCGGCGCTGGCATCGAGGCTGCGCTGATCGGCCAGCACCACCTGCGGCTGGCTGAAGACACTGGAGACGCGGCTCGACCGCGTCGCGTAGAACACCGCCAGCGGATCCGGCATGCGGTAGCCCGACAACGCCAGCACCGATTCGTCCGCCACCACCAGGGCCAGCTCCGCATCCGGCACCGGCTTGCCCTTGGCGTCGGTGATCGCGATGTCG
>JANJTY010000372.1 GCA_024710865.1 Lysobacteraceae bacterium
TCCAGCTGCAACCGCAACTTCCACATCCAGGGCGAGCGCCCGGCCAGCCGCTGGTGCGGGCAGTGCCCCAAGTGCCAGTTCGTGTTCCTGGCCCTGGCGCCGTTCATGCCCAAGCCGCGCCTGACCGCGATTTTCGGCCGCAACCTGCTGGACGAGCCGGCCCAGACCGCCGGTTTCGCTGCCCTGCTGGAGTACCGCGACCACAAGCCGTTCGAGTGCGTGGGCGAGGCGGTCGAGTCGCGCGCCGCGCTGGCGGACTTGGCGCGGCGCCCCGCTTGGCGCGAAGATGCGCTGGTGGCGCGCTTCGCGCGGGAGATCCAGCCGCAGCTGGAGGCGTCGCAACTGGCGATCGAACCGCTGCTGTCCGCACAGGGGGAGCACCGGATTCCAACCGGGCTATGGGAGCTATGGCGTGAGCGCTTCGGGGCTTGAGAGCCGCCGCATCGCGATCTGGGGCTACGGCCGCGAGGGCCGTGCGGCCTATGCCACCCTGCGCGAGCGTTTCGCGCGCATGCCGCTCACCCTGTTCTGCAGCGCGGAAGAGGCGAGAGAGGTCGAGCCACTGGAGGACCCCTGGCTGCGCGTGATCGTGGGCGAGCCCGAGCCGGCCGTGCTGGCGGTGTTCGACATGGTGATCAAGTCGCCGGGCATCAGCCCCTATTTCGGCGTGGCGGACGAAGCCCTGGCGCTGGGTGCCAAGTTCACGTCCGGCACCGAGCTGTGGTTCGCGGCCAATCCAAGCGCGCGCACGGTCTGCGTCACCGGCACCAAGGGCAAGAGCACCACCTCGGCCCTGATCGCGCACCTGCTGCGCGCCAGCGGCCACCGCACCGCCCTGGCCGGCAACATCGGCCTGCCCCTGCTCGACCTGCTGGAAGTGCAGCCGTCGCCGGAGTTCTGGGTGATCGAGCTGTCCTCCTACCAGACCCGCGATGCGATGCATCCCGAGGTCGCGGTGTTCCTCAACCTGTTTCCCGAGCACCTCGACTGGCACGGCTCGGAGGCGCGCTATTACGGCGACAAGCTCGCCTTGCTGCACCGCGCCGAGCCCAGGAAAGTGGTGATCAACGCGGCCGATTCGCGCCTGGCGCGCGAACAACCGCGTTGCCCGACCTGGTGGATCGGCACGCCGGACGGCTGGCACGCGCGCGGCAGCGAGATCTGGCGCGGGGAAACGCGCGTGATGGACACCGCCACCATGCGCCTGGCCGGGCAGCACAACCGCATCAACCTGTGTGCCGCGCTGGCCGCGATCGAAGCGCTCGGCCTCAACGCGATCCACCTGGCGCCCGCGGCGCTGGAGTTCCAGCCCCTGCCGCACCGCCTGCAGCGGCTCGGGATCAAGGACGGCATCGAGTACATCAACGACTCGATCAGCACCACGCCGCATGCCAGCATCGCCGCGCTCGACTGCCTGCGCGGCCGGCGCGTGGCGATCATCGTGGGCGGTTACGACCGCGGCCTGGACTGGGGCGTGTTCGTCGAGCGCGTGCAGCGCGAGCCGCCCGCGGCGGTGGTGGCGGTCGGCCAGAATGGCCCGCGCATCGCCGAAGCCCTGCGCGGTTTCCAGCATCCGTCCGGATTCACCCTGTTCGAGCGCGGCGAACTCGATGACGCCGTGCGCGCGGCAGAAAGCGCGGTCTCGCGCGGTGGCGTGGTCCTGCTCTCGCCCGGTGCGCCGAGCTTCCCGCGCTACCGCGACTACGCCGAGCGCGGCCGCCACTTCGCCAAGGCCTGCGGTTTCGATCCCGAATCGATCAGCGCCATACCGGGCATGGGCGTGGCCTGAGGCCGGATCGCCCCTGGCTCCTCGGTCGCGGCACAAGCCGCTCCTGTGCGGAGCGCCGCAGTCGCAGTGCCCGGGATGGGAGGGGCTCTGGGCCCCGACCCGATCGCGACGGGAGCCCTGCACTCCACGCGCCCTGCACGCCGCGGCGTTACTCTCTCGTCTTTCCATCGCGACCGGAGCCCCCACATGCGCCTGCTTGCCACCCTGGCCCTCTGCTTCCTTGCCGCCACCGCCCAGGCCGCCACCGTGCGCGAGGTGACCTGGTCGCTGGACGGAACCGATTTCGCTGGACACCTGGTCTTCGAGGAGGGCGGCGAGGCGCGGCCAGGCCTGGTGATGGTGCCGAACTGGATGGGCGTGAACGACTCCCAGGTCGAAAAGGCCAAGGCACTGGCCGCGCGCGGCTACGTGGTCCTGGTGGCTGATGTCTATGGCGTCGGCCTGCGCCCGGCCAACGCCGAGGAGGCTGGCCAGGCGGCCGGCTCGATGTACGCCCAGCGCGACGTGCTGCGCGCCCGAGCCGCCAAGGCGGTCGAGGTGCTGAAGGCGCAGGCCGGCGATGCCCCGCTCGATGCCGGGCGCATCGGCGCGATCGGCTTCTGCTTTGGCGGCACCACCGTGCTGGAACTGGCGCGCTCGGGTTTCGACATCGACGGCGTGGTGAGCTTCCACGGCGGTCTGGCGACCTCGCTGCCGGCGCAGGCGGGCGCGGTGAAGGCGCCGGTCCTGGTCCTCAACGGCGCCGACGACAGCTACGTCAAGGCGGAGGAGATCGAGGGTTTCCGCAGCGAGATGAGGAGCGCCGGCGCCGATTGGCAGTTCGTCGATTTCGCCGGCGCGGTGCACTGCTTCGCCGAGGCCGACGCCAACAGCGGTCCGGGCTGCCAGTACCACGAGCGCTCGGCCACGCGCGCCTATCGCCTGATGGACGCCTTTTTCGCCGAGGCGATGGCGCCTTGAACCGCCGCCCTGCGCTCCGGCGCACGCGCCGCTGCAATCCCCCTGTCGTCTTGCCGGCTCGTCCGCCGGTCTGCATTCCCGGGAGTCCTCCATGATCCGCAGCGTTTTGATCGCCCTGCACCTGCTGCTGGCGCCGGCCACCGGTTTCGCCCAGGAAAAGACGCCTCTGACGGCCGAAACGATGTGGCAGCTCAAGCGCCTGTCGGCGCCCTCGGTCTCGCCCGACGGTCGCCACACGGCGCTGGCGGTGTCGACCGCAGACCCCGCCAAGGACACGATGAGCTCGCGCCTCTGGCTGATCGACAACCGCAGCGGCGCGGCGCGCGCGATCACGGCCGAGGGCGTGAACAGCAGCAATCCGCAGTTCTCGCCCGACGGCAGCTGGCTGCTGTTCGAATCCAAGCGCGAAGGCGATGACCTCGCCCAGCTTTACCTGCTGCCGCTCGCCGGTGGCGAAGCCCAGCGGCTGACCAACGTGCCCACCGGCGTGGCGGGCGCCAAGTGGTTTCCGGACGCGCGCCAGGTGGCGTTCCTGAGCCGCGTATGGACCGACCTCGAGGGCTGGGGGGCACAGGCTGCCCGGCTCAAGGAGCGCAAGGAGAGCAGGACCTCCGGGCGCAGCTGGGACCGAGCGCCCCTGCGTCATTGGGACCGCTGGCTGGACGATCGCGAGGTGCACCTTTACCGCATCGCGGTGGAGGGCGGCGAGCCGCAGGCGATCACCTTTGGGCGTGGCGTGGCCCTGCCGCCGCAGGATCCGGGTGCAGGCAGCTATGACATCGCGCCGGATGGTCGCGAGGTGGCCCTGACCGTGGACACCGACGCCAGCGGAGTGCGGCCCAATCCCGACATCGTCCTGCTGTCGCTCGATTCGGGCGAGACATTCAACATCACGCCGAACAACCCGGCGCCGGACTATGCCCCGCGCTACAGTCCCGACGGGCGTTCGCTGGCCTACTCGGCGCGCGCCATCCCCGGCTTCTACGCCGACCGTGCCGTGCTCACCCTCTTCGACCGTGAAAGCGGCGTGGCGCGGCGACTCACGGACGCCTGGGATCGCAGCATCGACAGCCCGCTGTGGACGCCGGATTCGCGCAGCCTGATCGTGGCGGTCGACGATGCCGGCACCAGCCGTCTTTATCGCATCGGCGCCGCCAACGGACGTCATGAAGCGATCACGCGGCGAACCAGCTTCGGTTCGCCGGCGCTGGCGCGCGATGGCCGCGTGCTGGTCGCCCTGAACGAGAGTTTCGTGCTGCCGCCCACCCTGGTGCGGGTCGACCCGCGCAGCGGCCGCCACGTGCAGCTCTCGCGCTTCAACGACGAGATCCTGGCCGGGGTGGCCCTCGGGCGTTACGAGAGCGTCACCTACGCCGGTGCCAACGGCGCGCCGGTCCAGATGTGGGTGGTGTATCCGCCCGACTTCGACCCCGCCCAGCGGTACCCGCTCTACCTGCTGCTGCACGGCGGGCCGCACAACGGCATCACCGATGCCTGGGCCTGGCGCTGGAACGCGCAGGTCTTCGCGGGCTGGGGCTACGTGACCGGCTGGCACAACTTCCACGGCTCTTCCGGTTTCGGCCAGGCCTTCACCGATTCCATCACCGCCGACTGGGCCACGCTGCCCTACCAGGACACCATCAAGGCCGCCGAATGGTTCGCCTCGAAGCCTTTCGTGGACGCCGAACGCATGGGCGCGGGCGGGGGCAGCTACGGCGGCTACCTGGCCTCGCTGGTACTGGGGCGGGAGCATCCGTTCAAGACCCTGGTCGCGCACGCCGCGGTCTACAACCACTACACCCAGTACGGCGCCGACTTCGGCGCCAGCAAGCGCCGCCACGGCGATTTCTGGGAGCAGCCCGAGCAGTTCCGTGCCACCTCGCCGCACTACGCCGCCGGCAACTTCGACACGCCCACCCTGGTCGTACACGGCGAACTCGACTATCGCGTTCCGGTCAATCACGGCATCGAGCTGTTCAACACCCTGCAGAACCGCGGCGTGCGCAGCCGCTTCGTCTACTATCCCGACGAGAACCACTGGATCCTGAAGCCGAACAACTCGCTGCACTGGTACCGCGAGAAGCAGGCCTGGCTGGCGGAGTTCCTGGGCGGCCAGGCGCCGTAGGGCGGCATCCCATGCCGCCGTCTCGGGCCGGGCGTGCCGCCGTCCTGGGCGGAAGCTTACGTCGGTAGGGGGCTGCCGACCTGCAAGGCACCGTGGGACGCGTACAATCCGCGCCCCATGCTCTCCTTACGAAACTTCGCCCTGCGTCGCGGCGAGCACCTGCTGCTCTCCGGCGTCGACGCCACCCTCTATCCCGGCTGGCGCATCGGCGTGGTCGGGCGCAATGGCTGCGGCAAGAGCTCGCTGTTCGCCGTGGTGCGCGGCGAGCTGGAGCCCGATACCGGCGCGCTGGACCTGCCGGCCGGGCTTCGCATCGCCAGCGTGCTGCAGGAAACCCCGGCGCTGGACGAATCGGCCATCGACTACGTCCTGGGCGGCGACGCCGCGCTCTACGACGCGGTCCTCGCCGAGCGCCGCGCCGGGGCGGCGGACGACCCCGTGGCCGCGGCCGACGCGCACCACGGGATCGACGAACTTGGCGCCTACGCCGCCAACGCCCGCGCCGGACGCCTGCTGCACGGCCTCGGCTTCGCCGCCAGCACGCACGAGACGCCGGTGCGCGCCTTTTCCGGCGGCTGGCGCGTGCGCCTGAACCTGGCGCGCGCGCTGATGTGCCCGTCCGACCTGCTCTTGCTGGACGAGCCCACCAACCACCTCGACCTCGACGCCGTGCTGTGGCTGGAGGAATGGCTGCGGCGCTACCCCGGCACCCTGCTGGTGATCAGCCACGACCGCGAGTTCCTCGATGGCGTGGTCGACCACGTGCTGCACCTGCACGAAGGCAAGGGCAAGCTGTACAGCGGCAACTTCACCAGCTTCGAGCGCCAGCGCAACGAGCACCTGCGCCAACAGCAGATCGCGCACGAGAAGGAGCAGGCCGTGCGCGCCCACCTGCAGAGCTTCGTCGACCGCTTCCGCGCCAAGGCGAGCAAGGCCAAGCAGGCGCAGTCGCGCCTCAAGCGCATCGAGAAGCTGGCCGGCACCGAGGCGGTGCGGGCCGAATCGCCGTTCCGCTTCGAGTTCGCCAAACCCGACAAGCTGCCCAACCCGCTGGTGCGGCTGCGCGGGGTGGATTGCGGCTACCCGCCGGACACCCGCGTCGGTGCAGGAGCGGCTTCAGCCGCGACCGCAGCATCGGCCGCTGCGGCCGGTGGAAAAGCCGCGGTCGGGGCTGAAGCCCCTCCTGCGAGGGCAGGGGCGTCGGGCGCGGGCGACGATGCCGACAGCTTCCGCATCGCCGGCGCGGCGCCGCGCGATACCGCTTCGGTAATCCTGCAGGGCGTGGGCTTCGGGCTGGAGCCGGGCGACCGCATCGCCCTGCTCGGGCCGAACGGCGCCGGCAAATCGACCCTGGTCAAAACCCTGGTGGGTGAGCTGGCGCCGCTCTCGGGCGAGCGCCTGGTGCACCCCGAGCTTCGCATCGGCTACTTCGCCCAGCACACGGTCGAGGCCCTGCGCGAAGGCGCGAGCCCGGTCGACCACCTGCGCGAGCTGGCCCCCGGCCTGGGCGAGCAGGGCTGGCGCAATTACCTCGGGCGCTGGAATTTCATCGGCGACCGTGCCTTCGAGACGGTGGACAACTTCTCCGGCGGCGAGCGCGCGCGCCTGGCCCTGGCCCTGATCGCGTTCGAGAAGCCCAACCTGCTGCTGCTGGACGAGCCCACCAACCACCTCGACATGGACATGCGCGAGGCCCTGGCCGAGGCCCTGGCCGAGTTCGAGGGCGCGCTGGTGCTGGTCTCGCACGACCGGCACCTCATCGGCATGGTCTGCGACCGCTTCTGCCGCGTCGCCGACGGGAAGATCGAGGATTTCGACGGCGATCTCGACGACTACGCCACCTGGCTGCGTCGCCGCGACCGCGCGGCCCCGGTCGCGGCAAAACCCGAGCCGGCCGCCGCGGCGGTGCCGCAGGCGGCGCCGGAACCTGCGCTGAGCGACAAGGAGCGCCGCCGAATCGCGGCCGAGGCGCGCGAGCGCGAGCGCCCGCTGCGCAACCGGCTCAAGCGCGTCGAGACGCGACTGGAAGCGATCGGTGCGGAGCTGGCGAAGCTGGAACAGGCGCTCGCCAGTGTCGACCTCTACGCCACCGATCCGGCCCGCGCGCGCGAGCTGGCGCACGACCAGGCGCGCCTGCTGCAGGAGAAGGACGGGCTCGAGAGCGAGTGGCTGGAGCTGTCGGAGACGCTCGACGGCTGAAGCGGACGTCGCGCTGGTCGCGTCCAGCGCCTTCTGCACGCGCCAGCGCGGGCCCAGTTGCTATCCTTCGCGCTTCGATCGAGCCAGGGGAAGCAGGACCATGTCAGCCAGCGGCAACACCGTCGAATCGATCCTCGGGCGGGGCGGACGCGGCAGCGGCCGTCGCGGCACGCCGCCGCAGGTCCCGCGCGGGCTCGTGCTGGGCGCGATCATCGCCGTGTTCGGCATCTGGGGCGTGAGCAGCGTCTACTACACCGTGCAGCCGGAGGAACGCGCCGTGGTCAAGCGCTTTGGCGCGGTGATCGCGACCAAGGATCCGGGCCTGCACTTCAAGCTGCCCTTCGGTCTCGACGAAGTCCAGGTCATCCCGACCGAGCGCGTGCTGAAGCAGGAGTTCGGCTTCCGCACCACCGCCGTGGGCGAGCGCAGCGAATACGACGGGCGAGAGTTTCCCGACGAGTCCCTGATGCTGTCCGGCGACCTCAACATCATCGACGTGGAGTGGGTGGTGCAGTACCGCATCTCCGATCCGATGAAGTACCTCTACGCCATGCGCGAGCCCACCCGCACCCTGCGCGACCTGGCCGAGTCGGTCATGCGCCGCGCGGTCGGCAACCGCCTGGGCAGCGAGGTGCTGACCACGGCGCGCGTGGAGATCTCCAACACCGTGCGCGACGAACTGCAGGTGGCCATGAGCGCCTACGACGTCGGCATCCACATCGTCACCGTGGAGCTGCAGGACGTGGTGCCGCCGGAGGCCGTGCAGCCGGCCTTCAACGAGGTCAACGAGGCGCGCCAGGAGCGCGAGCGCATGATCAACGAGGCGCAGAAGCGCGCCAACCAGCAGATCCCGCTGGCGCGCGGCCAGGCCAACCGCGCCATCGCCGAAGCCGAAGGCTACGCCACCGAGCGCGTCAACCGCGCGCATGGCGAGACCGCGCGCTTCCGCTCCATTCTCACCGAGTATCGCGAAGCGCCGGAGGTCACCCGTACCCGCATGTACCTTGAGGCCCTCAACGAGGTCCTGCCCAAGGTCGGCAGCGTGGTGGTGACGCAGGACGGCCAGATGGCGCCGGTGCCGCTGTTCAACCTGCGCGACGCCCAGCCGCGCGCGGCCGGAGGTGCACAGTGAAGTCCTTCGCCTCCGTCCTCACCGGCCTGCTGGCCGCCTTCGCCCTGGTGGTGCTGTCCAGCGCCGCCTTCACCGTGGACCAGTCCGAGCAGGCCATCCTGGTGCAGTTCGGCGAGCCGGTGGGCGAGCCCATCACCGAGCCCGGCCTGCACTGGAAGATGCCCTTCGTGCAGGAAGTGCGCCGCTTCGACAAGCGCCTGCTGGCCTGGGACGGCGACGTCAGCCAGATCCCCACGCTGGGCCGCGAGTTCATCATCGTCGACACCACCGCGCGCTGGCGCATCGCCGATCCGCTGCAGTTCCTGCGCTCGGTGCGCGACGAGCAGGGCGCGCGCACCCGCCTCGACGACATCATCGATTCGGTCGCACGCGACATCATTTCCGGCACCCACCTGGAGGAGATCGTGCGCTCGCGCGACTGGAGCGTGGACGTCAAGGACATCGAGGGCGAGGAGGTGGTGCGCGAGGACATCGACCTCGACCGCCCCAAGAAGGGTCGCGAGCGGCTGGAGAAGGACATGCTGGCGGCGGCCTCGCGCCTCATGCCGGAGTTGGGCATCGAGCTGGTCGATGTGCGCATCAAGCGCATCAACTACATCGACAGCGTGCGGCGCCAGGTCGAGACGCGCATGATCGCCGAGCGCCAGTCGATCGCCGAGCGTTTCCGCTCCGAAGGGCAGGGCAAGAGCCAGGAGATCCTCGGCCAGATGGAGCGCGAACTGCAGACCATCCGCTCCGAGGCCGAGCGCCAGGCGGCCGAGATCCGCGGCCGCGCCGACGCCGAGGCCACGCGCATCTACGGCGAGGCCTTCGGCGCCGATCCGGAGTTCTACGCCTTCCTGCAGACGCTGGAGAGCTACCGCGCCCTGGGCGGCAACACAACCCTGATGGTCGACGCCGACTCGGACTTCTTCCGCTACCTGCAGTCGACCCGCAAGCGCTGAGGCAGGGATACGCGTGCGCCCTTGAATCCGGGCGCGCGCGGCCACAGCTGCGGCGACGGTTCGTTTTCCTGTCGAGGTTTCCATGCCCATCTACGGTTTCGAATGCGCCGCCTGCGGCCACCGCTTCGATCGCCTGCAGAAGCTCGCCGATCCCGATCCGGAGGTTTGCCCGGCCTGCGCCGCGGCGGCGGTGAAGCGGCAGATCACCGCGCCCGCGTTCCGCCTGGCCGGTGCCGGCTGGTACGAGACCGATTTCAAGAAGGACGGCGACCGCAAGCGCAACCTGGCGGGCGAAGGCAGCGGGGATTCGCCGGCCAAGGCCGAGGCCGCGCCGGCGGCCGCCGGCGAGTCCAAGCCAGCGGCCCAGGCTGCGCCCGCCCCCGCGACGCCGGCCAAGCCCGCGGCCGGCAGCGACTGATCCGTCGATTACTGCACCGCAGCGTGGCAAGCGCTGCGTCCCCCGCTAGGCTTCGCCCCGGTGGGGAGGGAGAGCCCGCCCCGGCGTCCGCGCCGGGGCGGGCTTTTTGTTTTCGGCGATGCTCTGCGGCGACAATCGCGGCATGAGCGATTCCCGCGCCGCCCTCGACGACCTGGTCGAATCCCGCCTCGACGCGCTGCAGCTGCCGAGCGCGCAGCGCGCGCCGCTGCGGCCGCTGCTGCTGGCCAGCGACTTCGCCTTCGAGCAGCTGCGGCGCGTGCCGGAATGGGGCACGCGCAATCTGGCCCTGCCGCCCGCGCCGCCCGACGTCGCCGTCCTCGATCCTGCCCAGTGGGGCGTCGCCCTGCGCCGCTACCGCCGTCTCGGGAGTTTGAGCCTCATCCAGCGCGACGTGCTCGGGATCGACTCGGTCGAGCAGACCCTGGCCGGCGCCAGCCGTCTCGCCGAGGTCTGCCTGGGCCTCGCCCTGGATGCGGTCGAGGCCGCCCTGGCCGAACGCCACGGCCGCGTGCCGGATGCCGAGGGGCGGCCGCAGCGGCTGTGCGTGCTGGGGCTGGGCAAGCTCGGTGGCGGCGAGCTGAATTTTTCCTCGGACGTCGACCTGGTGCTCGCCTTTCGCCAGGGCGGCGAAAGCGCCGGCCCGGCGCGGATCGACCACGAGCGCTGGTTCGCGCGCGCCGCGCAGCAGTTCGTCGGCTTGCTCTCGGAGGTCACGGCCGAGGGTTTCGCCTACCGCGTCGACTTGCGCCTGCGCCCGTTCGGCAGCGCAGGTCGCGTGGCGATGAGCTTCGCCGCGATGGAGCAGTACTTCCAGCGCGAAGGGCGCGACTGGGAGCGCTACGCCTGGCTCAAGGCGCGTCCCGTGGCGGGCGATCGTGAGGCCGGCGAGGAACTGCTCGACGCGCTGCGCCCCTTCGTGTTCCGTCGCTACCTCGACTACACGGCCTTCGCCGGCCTGCGCGAGATGAAGGCGCTGATCGCCGCCGAGGTGGCGCGGCGGGAGCTGTCCGAGCACGTCAAGCTGGGTCCGGGCGGCATTCGCGAGATCGAGTTCATCGTGCAGCTGCTGCAGCTGATCCGCGGCGGGCGCGAGCCCGAGCTGCGCGTGCGCGGCCTGCTGCCGGCCCTCGCCGCGCTGCGCGACGCCGGTCACATCGATGAATCGGCCGCCGTCGCGCTGGCCGAGGCCTACCGATTCCTGCGTCGGCTGGAGAATCGCCTGCAGATGCTGCGCGACGAGCAGACGCACGAACTGCCGGAGGATCCGCAGCTGCGTCTGCGTCTCGCGCTCGGCCTCGGCTTCGCGCAGTGGGATGCGCTCCATGCGGAACTGCAGGCGCACCGCGCCCGGGTCTCGGCCGAGTTCGGCGAACTGCTGGCGCCGCCGCGCCGCGCCGCCGCCGCACCGGGCGCGCTGGAACTCTACTGGCGCGGTCTGCCCGAGCAGGGCGATGCCGCCGCCCTGGCCGCCGCCGGCATGGGCCAGGCCGAAGCGGTGCATGCGGCCCTGCTCGACTTTGCCCGCAGCGCCGGCGTGCGCACCATGTCCGCGCGCTCGCGCCGGCGTCTGGATCAGGTCCTGCCGGCGCTGCTTGAGGCGGTGGCGGGCGCGGTCGAGCCCGAACGCACGGTGCAGCGCCTGCTGCACCTGCTGCATGCGATCCTGCGCCGCTCCAGCTACCTCGCCCTGCTCGAGGAGCAGCCGGCCGCGCTGGCGCGCCTGGTGGAGACGTTCTCGCGCAGCGCGCTGCTGGCCGAGCGCCTGAGCGCGCATCCGCTGTTGCTCGACGAACTGCTCGACACGCGCGCCCAGGCCGGTCCGGCGCCGCGCGCCGAGCTCGATGCCGCGGCACAGCGGCTCAGGGCCCAGGCCGAGGACATCGAGGCCGAGCTGATCGGCCTGAACGAGCTGCGCCAGAGCGCGGCCTTCCGTCTCGGCCTCGCCGCGCTGAACCGGCGCGAGGCGCCGGCCGTGGTCGCGGCC
>JANJTY010000590.1 GCA_024710865.1 Lysobacteraceae bacterium
GCTCGTCGGCGCCACCCACGGCCTGCCGGTCGCGCGCCAGTTCGGCGGCACTCGACGCAAAGGCGCCGCCCGGCGCGCGCAGCCGCTCGCGTGCCCGAGACAGCGCCAGCACGGCAGCACCGAAGTACAGCGCGAGCAGCGCGGCCCAGGCGATCCAGCGCGCGCTGTCCCAGAAGTAGGCGAGCACGCCGGCCGCGAGAACGACCAGCCCGGCGCCGAGCAGCACCAGCCCTGCGCCGGCCCACAGCAGCGCCGCGAAGGCGCGGCGCTTCTGTTCTTCCAGTTCGGTGCCGAGCAGCTCGAGGCGCACCTGTCCGAGCTCGAGCACGGTGTCGAGCAATCGGCGCAGCGATCCGAGCAAGCCGGCGCCGCTCGGTGGCGGCGGGGCGGAGGCGGCCACGGCGCGCGTCCCGGCGCCGTCAGTGCCGGCCGATCAGCACGCCGACGACGAGGCCGACACCGGCGGCGATGCCGATCGAGCGCCACGGGTTCTCGTGCACATACTCGTCGGCGTGTCGTCCGGCGGCCTTGGCCTGGGCCACCGCCGTGTCCTGGATCTGCGCCAGGCCGTTGCGGGCCCGGGCGAGGTTGGCTTCGACCTTGGTGCGCAGTTCGGCCGCGCCGTCGCCGGCCTGTCCGGCGGTCGCGCGCAGCAACTCCTCGGCATCTGCGACGACCAGCCGCAGGTCGGCCATCAGCTTCTCCGTCTGGGTGGAACTCAGTGCAGTCATGGGTCTGCTCCTTGCAGAGGTTAGGGAAGCGCCGCTGCGGCATCGCTGGACGCGAAGTGCATTCTGGGCAGCAGCCGTGGCCGCGCGATGACCGGTGTCAATTCCGCGCACGCCATGCTCGTCAGCCTGCACGCGCTTCGAGCGGACCGCCGGTACAGTGACCTCGACTTCGAAGAATCGGAACCGCCCGCGTCGATGCTGAACTACCGCCATCTCCACTACTTCTGGGTCGTTGCCAAGGAAGGCGGCTTCGCGCGCGCGGCGGCACGCCTGGACATGGCGATCCAGACCATCAGCACCCAGGTGCACGAACTCGAACAGGCGCTGGGCCACCCGCTGCTGAAGTCGGCAGGCCGCACGGTCGTGCTCACCGAGGCCGGGCAGGCCGCGTTCGCGCGTGCCGAGACGATCTTCCAGCTGGGCCGGTCGATCCCCGATGCGGTGCAGGCCGCGGCAGGCGGCGGCACGGTGCGCCTGGCCGTCGGCATGTCCGATGGCCTGTCGAGGCTGGCGGCCCGGACCCTGCTCGCGCGGGTGCTGGCAACGCCGGGGCTGCGCCTCGTGTGTCACGACGGCGAGTTCGAGGCCTTGCTCGCCGACCTCGCGCTGCGCCGGCTCGACTTGGTGCTCGCCAGCCAGCCGGCGCCGCACAACCCGAGCCTGCGCCTGACCAGCGAGCGCGTCGCCGTGTCGCCGGTCGAGTGGTACGGGCCGGCCACGCTCGTGCACAAGGCGCAGGTGGAGGCCTTTCCGCGCTCGCTCGGGCGCCTGCCCGTGCTGCTGCCCACCGGGCAGTCGGCGCTGCGGCCGGCGCTCGACCGGTGGCTTGAGGCCGAGGGCTTGCGGCCGGCCGTTGCCGGCGAGTTCGAGGACTGCGCGCTGATGGCGGTGTTCGCCGCGAGCGGCATGGGCGTGTTCCCGATCGGTCGGCCGGGCACAGGCCGCCCTGACCACCTGCTCGGCCTGCGCAGCTTGCGCCGGCTCGGAGCCTGCGAGGGGGTGAACGAGGAAGTCCATGCGATCCGCTCGCGCCGCGGGCTGCAGCATCCGCTGGTGGTGCGGTTGATGGAAGGTGGCCGGTGAAGTGCCGCGACGCCAGCGCGAGTGCAGGTCGTCGATCAGGCGCCGCTCGGCGTCGGCCAGGGGGCGATCGGTCTGCGCTGCGGCGCCGGAAGTGGTTCCGGCCTGCGCCAGATCAAGATCCGGTTTTCTCGGACGTTCGCTGCGAAACGTTCTGCTTTTTGTTCAACGTCCGCGTGGCTAAGCTGACCCGGTCGCGTGCCCCTTCGGGCGCGCGCGCCGGAGTCCTCGATGAAGCGCATCGCGCTGTTTCTCGCCACCAACCTGGCCATCGTGCTGGTGCTGTCGGTTACGGTCCGACTGCTCGGCATCGAGCCGTACCTGAACGCCCAGGGCCTGAACCTCGGCTCGTTGCTCGTCTTCGCGGCGGTGATGGGTTTCGGCGGCTCGTTCATCTCGCTGGCGCTGTCGAAGTGGACCGCCAGGAAGGCGATGGGCGTGCGCGTGATCAACGCCCCGGCCAACCCCACCGAGGCGTGGCTGGTGCACACCGTGCGCGGTTACGCGAACGAGGCGGGCATCGGCATGCCCGAGGTCGGCATCTACGACGCACCCGAGGTCAACGCCTTCGCCACCGGCATGAGCCGCAACAAGGCGCTGATCGCCGTCTCCACCGGCCTGCTGCAGCGGATGCGCCGCGAGGAGGCCGAAGCGGTGCTCGGCCACGAGGTCGCGCACGCCGCCAACGGCGACATGGTGACGCTGGCGCTGATCCAGGGCGTGGTCAACACCTTCGTGATGTTCCTGTCGCGCGTGATCGGCCACACCGTCGATCGCGTGATCTTCCGCAACGAGCAAGGCCACGGACCGGCCTTCTTCGTCACGCTGATCGTCTCCGAACTCGTGCTCGGCGTGCTGGCCTCGGTCATCGTGATGTGGTTCTCGCGCCGGCGCGAGTTCCGCGCCGATCGCGGCGGTGCGCGTCTCGCCGGACGGCACAACATGATCGCGGCGCTGCGCCGGCTGGCAAGCCTGCACCCGCAACCGCTGCCCGACAAGATGGCCGCCTTCGGCATCGCCGGCGGCACGCCGGCCGGCTGGAAGCGCCTGTTCATGACGCACCCGCCGCTTGCGGAACGGATCACCGCGCTCGAGTCCGGCGAGGGAGGGCAGCCGTGAGCGCCGCACGCCTGCTGGTCCTCGTACGCGGCGCCGCGGACCTGCCGCGCGCCTGCGACGACCTGTCCGAGCTTCTGGCATTTCGGCGCCGGCATGACGCGGCGGCGCAGGAGACTTTGCTGGGACTGTGGGTCGATCCGGGCTGGGTCGAGCACATCCCGCATGAACTGCGCTGGCGCGAGACGGACGGTACAGGCGGCACGGCGTGCCTCCACGAGGCGACGGGGATCGATGGCATCTGGATGCTTTGCCGGCTGGATGTGCCGGACGGAGTGCAGCCGCCGTCGCGGCAAGGTTTGCTCACGTCGCTGGTCGCGGCGTTCGGGCCCGTCAGCGCAGAACTCCTGCCTGGCTTTGTTCCGGTGTTCGGCCTTGATGTGCCCGCTGGTGAAGCGCAGGCCGAGTTGCAGCGTCTCGCGGACCTGCATGCGGACCTGATGCTGGCGCCGTTGCATCAGGACCCGGGCAGCGGGCGGCTGGAGACGCCCGCGTTCGAGACTCGGGCGGGTCTGACCCGAACGCAGTCTCCTCGACGCGGCGGCCCCGTCCAGCCGTGCCTTCACTGACGAACCGAATGGCTCGTGACACTGCTCGATGCGCAATGGACGACGCATCGCCTGTTTCGGCGCACCGTATCGGTCACCCTGGCGCGAGTCCCTGCAATCGCTGCGGAGACCGGAACGGCATCCTGGTCGCCGTCAGGGATCGGCACGGCGCGGCGTTGAACGTCACCCGCTGCAAGGCTTGCGGTGGCGATCGAGCGCTCCCGCACCGTCGCCGCCTCGCAGTGAGCAAATCAAATGAAACCGGCCGCGTTGCAACGCGATCGGCGCCGGGCCGCCGCCCGGCTTGCCGCCAGCGTCCGCCTGCGCGGGCTGCTGCGCCGCTGGGTGGCGCAGCAGCTGTACCGCGCCGCCGCCCTGCCGCTGCCGCTGGATGCGGGCACCGCCGCCGCGATGACGCGCGAACTGCTGCCGACGCTGCGCCCCGTGGGCGAGCTGGTCACCTACGTGGGCGAGGCGATCGGCGCGCTGCGCCATGGCGCCGATGTCGTCTTCAACGTCGCGCCGTCCAGTTGCATGGTGGCGACGATGGGCGAGGTGCTGACCCCGGCCATCGCCGCCGCCGGCGGGCGCGGCCGGGTGCAGCACCTGTTCTCCGCCGACGGCACCGTCGACGAGGAGATCGTGCAGCTGGCGCTGCTCAAGGCGCTCGGCCCCGAGCGCTGCTGCGGCGCGCAGGACTCATCGGCGGGCCTGACCAGCCGCAAAGTTCAACCTGAACTCAAAGTTGATGATATGGCTGCACGAACCCGGATCTGAGCGAGCAGGAGAAAGCACATGTCAACCGAAGCGAAGTGTCCCTTCAACCACATCGCCGGCGTCGGCCGGACCAACCGCGACTGGTGGCCGAACCAACTGCGGCTGGAACTGCTGCACCAGCATTCCGCGAAGTCCGACCCGATGGGCAGTGACTTCGACTACGCCAAGGAGTTCGGGAATCTCGACTACAAGGCGCTCAAGAAGGACCTGATCAAGCTGATGACCGAGTCGCAGGACTGGTGGCCGGCGGACTTCGGCCACTATGGCCCGCTGTTCATCCGCATGGCCTGGCACGCCGCCGGCACCTACCGGATCGCCGACGGCCGCGGCGGCGGCGGCCGCGGCCAGCAGCGCTTCGCGCCCCTCGACAGCTGGCCCGACAACGTCAACCTCGACAAGGCGCGCCGGTTGCTGTGGCCGATCAAGCAGAAGTACGGGAGGAAGATCTCCTGGGCCGACCTGATCATCCTCTGCGGCAACGTGGCGCTCGAGTCGATGGGCTTCAGGACCTTCGGCTTCGGCGGCGGCCGCGCGGACGTGTGGGAGCCGGACGAGGACGTGAATTGGGGTGAGGAGATCGCGTGGCTGGGCGTCGACAAGCGCTTCACCGGCGACCGGGACCTGCTTGCGCCGTTCGGCGCCACGCACATGGGCCTCATCTACGTGAACCCGGAGGGCCCGAACGCGAGTGGCGACTACCTGGCCGCCGCCAAGGACATCCGCGCCACCTTCGGCCGCATGGCGATGAACGACGAGGAGACCGTCGCCCTCATCGCTGGCGGCCACACCTTCGGCAAGTGCCATGGCGCCGCCCCGGAATCCCACAAGGGCCCCGATCCGGAAGCCGCGCCGCTGCAAGCGCAGGGTCTGGGTTGGATGAGCAACTACGGCACGGGGCACGGCGCCGACACGATCTCGAGCGGTATCGAAGTGACCTGGACCAAGACCCCGGCGCTGTGGAGCAACAACTTCCTCGAGAACCTTTACAAGTACGAATGGGAGCTGACCAAGTCTCCCGCCGGCGCCAAGCAGTGGGTGGCGAAGAACGCGCCGGAGATCATTCCCGACGCGCACGCCGCGGGCAAGTTCCACAAGCCGACCATGCTGACCACGGACCTGACGCTGCGTTTCGATCCGGAGTTCGGCAAGATCTCGCGCAGCTTCCTCGACGACCCGCAGGCCTTCGCCGATGCCTTCGCGCGCGCCTGGTTCAAGCTGACGCACCGCGACATGGGCCCGCGCGCTCGCTACTTGGGGCCGGAAGTGCCGAAGGAAGAGTTGATCTGGCAGGACCCCATCCCGGCCGTCGACCACAAACTGATCGATGAGAAGGACATCGCCGCGCTCAAGAGCAAGGTGCTGGCTTCGGGGCTGTCGGTCTCGCAGCTCGTCTCGACCGCTTGGGCGTCGGCGTCCACCTTCCGTGGTTCCGACAAGCGCGGCGGTGCGAATGGCGCGCGCATTCGCCTGGCCCCGCAGAAAGACTGGGAAGTCAACCAGCCGGCCGAACTGGCGAAGGTCCTGGCGGCGCTGGAGGGCATCCAGAAGCAATTCAACGCCTCGGCCTCCGGCGGCAAGAAGGTGTCGCTCGCCGACCTGATCGTTCTGGCCGGTTGTGCCGGCGTCGAGCAGGCCGCGAAGAATGCCGGCCACGATGTGACGGTTCCCTTCACGCCGGGCCGCATGGACGCCTCGCAGGAGCAGACCGATGTCGAGTCCTTTGCCGTGCTCGAGCCGATCGCCGACGGCTTCCGCAACTACCTGAAAGGCGAGTTCAAGGTCGCCGCGGAGCAACTGCTGATCGACAGAGCGCAGCTCCTGACGCTGACGGCGCCCGAGATGACGGTCCTCGTCGGCGGCATGCGCATGCTGGGGACCAAGGTCGGCGGCTCCAGG
>JANJTY010000591.1 GCA_024710865.1 Lysobacteraceae bacterium
CGATGGCAAGCCGGTAGGCCTCCAGGGTGTGCTCGGGCAGGTAGCCGCTGGCGCCACGGTGCGCGATCACGAGGGTCATGCCCGCCATCGTCCGCCGCCTCAACGAAGCCTGTCCAGCCTGCGCGGCATGACTGCCGGCGCATCCGCCGCGCGATGGCGCTGTGCCACACTCGCGCCGCATTACGGCACGGAATCGTCTGAATGAGTTGGGACCTGCTCTGGTACGGCCTCGCCGGCCTGCTGATCGTGGTCGGCATCGTCGGCACCATCCTGCCGGCCCTGCCGGGCCTGCCGCTGGCCTTCGCCGGCATGCTGCTGGCGGCCTGGGTGGACGATTTCCACTACATCGGGCCGGGCATGCTCCTGCTGCTCGCCTTCCTCACCGCGCTGGCCCTGATCGTCGATTTCGTCGCCTCGCTGCTCGGCGCCAAGCGCCTCGGCGCGAGCAAGCGCGCCATGGTCGGGGCCGCGATCGGCACCGTGGTCGGCATCTTCTTCGGACTGGTGGGCCTGCTGCTCGGCCCCTTCATCGGTGGTCTGGTCGGCGAACTCAGCGCCGGCAGCACGGTGCGGCGCTCGGCCCATATCGGGCTCGGTGCCTGGCTTGGATTCGTGGTCGGCAGCGTGCTCAAGATCACGCTCGCCTTCACCATGCTCGGCGTGTTCCTGCTCGCGATCTGGCTCTGAGGCCCGCTCGCGTCGGACTCAGCGGGCGCGTTTGCGCGTTCCGACCTGCACCGGCTTGACCGGCTTGCTGCGCGCCCGGGTGTAGACGTAGACCGTCGCCGGCGGCATGTTCCACCAGGCGAAGCGGGCGCGGCGCGAGACCAGGCCGAGTTCGCTCAGGACGTCGCGCGGCAGCGGACTCGTCGGCCCGTAGGTGAACTGGATGAAGCGGCCCTGCGGCGCCAGCACCGAGAAGGCCGAATCCATGATCGCCAGCTGGGTGGCGCGGTTCATCGACAGCAGGCCCAGGCCCGACACCACCGCGTCGGCGTGGCCCTCGCCGAGCCAGCCGATGCGCTCGGCCACCAGGCCCAGCTCGCGCGCATCGCCGCAGACCACCCGCGCGCCGGGAAAGCGGCGCTTGAGGTGGTGGTGCAGCTCCTCGTTCAGCTCGACCACCATCAGGTCGGCCGGCTCGATGCCGTGGTCCAGCAGGGCCTGGGTGATCACGCCGGTGCCGCCGCCCAGCTCGACCACGCGTCGCGCGCCCTCGGGCAACTCGGCCACCATGCGCCGCGCGAGCTGGCGGCTGGACGGCGAGATCGCCGCGATCGAGAGCGGATTGCGCAGCCACTGGCGGAAGAAGGTCCAGCCGGCGCTGTCGGCCAGACCGCCATTGGTGCGGCTGCGGTGTTCGGGGTTCAGGCCCATCGGGAATGCTGCCCAGGTCGTTACGGCCGCGACTGTAGCAAGTTCCGGCGACAAACTGGCTGGGCCGTGAGTCATGCGCCGGCCGCACCCCCTCGGCAGCGGCTTGGGGCCTGCCCGCTCCAGCGCCGGAAGCAGCGGCTGAAGTTCGAGGCGTCCGCGTAGCCCAGCCGCAGCGCGATGGCCTCGATCGGCAGCGCCGTCTCGCGCAGCAGGCGGGCGGCGCGCTCGAAGCGCACCTCGTCGAGCACGGCGCGATAGCCGAGGCCGGACGCCGCCAGGGCGCGGTGGAAGCCGCGCAGGCTCAGGCCCAGCGCGGATGCCATCGCCGGCGCATCGGGCCAGTCGGTCTCGCAGGCCCAGAGTCGGCGCCGCACGCGCGCCAGCAGGTCGCGGCCGTCCGCGTCCTGGGCCAGGCGACGCTCGCACTCGGCGCGGGCGAAGACGAAGGCGTCCGGATCGGCGCTCAGGCAGGGCGCGTCGGCCAGCGTTCGCGGGATGCGCAGTTCCAGCCCAGCGGCCGAGAAGACCGGCCGCCCGGCAAGAAAGGCGGCGTAGTGCCGCGACCAGGCCGGCTCAGGCCAGGGCAGCGCGTACTCGACCGCATCGAAGGCGCGCGCCGATGCGGCCTGAAGCAGGCGCTCCAGCATCACCAGCAGGGCTTCGGACACGAAACGCCGCGCACTGCCCAGATCGACCGCTTCGCCGAGGCGCAGACGCAGCGCATCGGTCGCCACGGTCAGGTCTAGGCGCAGCACCGGCGCGCGCAGCGCGATGAAGCGGCACGCCACTTCCAGCGCCTGGCGTAGGCTGCCGCTGGCCGCCGCGGCGAGGCCGAGCGGGCCGTGGCTGAAGGCCTGCACCGAAGCGCCGAACTCCAGACCGAGCCAGGGGCTGCCGCTCAGGCGCTCGGCCATCAGCAGGGCGCGCTGCAGCGCCGCGACCGACACCGGCGCCTCGTCCGCACCCATCGCCTGGGCCGGGAGGCCGGCCGCGACCAGCACCGAGGTCGCTGCGATGCCGCAGCGCTCGAGATGATTCGCCAGCAGGCGCAGGTAGACCGGATGCACGCCGGACGGCGCTGGAGTGGATCGCTTCGTCTGCATCGCGGGGTGTCTCCGGTCCGCTCGAAGTTTGGCACGAAATGACGACCGGCCGGCAGCCGCCGCGCTGGCTCCCGGCCTCGGGCAGGCTCACGCTGATGCGGCCTCAACCGATGCCGCCGGCTCCGCATGTCCCTCGCCACAGCGCTCACCTACCGCGACCGCAAACGTCCGCTCTGGCTGCTGTCCCTGCTCGTGCCCTGCCTGGTCGGGGCCGGGCCGCTGCTGGCGGAACTGCTGCGGGACGCACGCTGGCTGTGGGCGCCGCTGGTGCTGGTCTACCTGCTGCTGCCCCTGCTCGACCTGCTGGTCGGCGAGGACAGCAGCAACCCGCCCGAGTCGGCCGCGACCGCGCTGGAGGAGGATCGCTATTACCGCTTCGTGACCTGGGCCCTGGTGCCGCTGCTCTGGGCCTGGTTCGTGTTCGGCGCCTGGTATGCCAGCACGATGGACCTGCCCTGGCACGGCTGGCTGGCGGTGGCGCTCTCGACCGGGGTAGTCGGCGGCTTCTGCATCAACGCCGGGCACGAGCTGGGGCACAAGAAGGAACGCATCGAGCGCGTCCTGGCCCAACTGGTGCTGGCGCCGACCGCCTACGGCCACTTCGTGATCGAACACAACCGCGGCCACCACCGCGACGTGGCCACGCCGGAAGACCCGGCCTCAGCGCGCATGGGCGAGTCGATCTGGAACTTCGTGCTGCGCGAATGGCCCGGGGCCTGGCGCCGCGCCTGGGCGCTGGAGTGCGAACGCCTGGGACGCATGGGCCGATCCGCCTGGGACCCGCGCAACGAGATCCTGCAGACCGGCGCGATCACCCTGGCGCTGTGGACGGCACTGGCGCTGTGGCTGGGTCCGATGGTGCTGCCCTTCCTGCTGCTGGCGGCGGCCTGGGCCAACTTCCAGCTCAGCTCGGCCAACTACATCGAGCACTACGGACTGCTGCGCCTGCGCGACGCGGACGGCCGCTTCGAGCGCTGCCAGCCGCGCCACTCCTGGAACAGCAATGCCCTGGTCTCGAACTGGATCCTGTTCCACCTGCAGCGCCACGCCGACCACCACGCCAACGCCGCGCGCCGCTATCAGGCCCTGCGCCACTTCCCCGAGGCGCCGCAGCTGCCGACCGGCTACTTCGGCATGTTCCTGCTCGCCTATGTGCCGCCGCTGTGGTTCCGGGTGATGAATCCGCGGCTGCTGGCCGCCGTTGACGAGCATGGTCATATCGCGGGGGCGTGTCAGGCGCGCGGCGTGTCCTATCGCCATGCCTGGGGCATCCTGCGCAAGGCCGAAGCCGAATTCCAGGCGCCCTTGATCGAAACGTCGCGGCGGCGCGGCTCGCGCCTGACCAGCTTCGCGCAACATCTGCTGTGGGCCAACCGGCGCATCGATGCGCGCCTGGCCCCGACTTTCGAGAGCCTGGCCTCCGAACTGCAGGAAGAGCTTCAGCGCCTGTATTCCGAGGAAATGTCCGTGCTGCGCCTGCATGCCAGCCACGGCTTCGCCGTCGAGGGTCTCATGCGTCTGGCCAACGGCCAGGACATGCTGCCGCTCGAACTGCGCTACCGTACCGGGATCGAGGCGCTGGCCTCGCTGGACCGGGGGGAATGCGATCTGGCCGGTTTCCAGGTGCCGGTCGCGGAATACGAGAAGCCGATCCTGCAACGCTACATGCGCTGGCTCGATCCGGACCGCATGCTGCTGTTGCATCTGGCGGAACGCAATACGGGGCTGTTCGTGCAACCCGGCAACCCGAAGCGCATCCTGTCGGCCAGCGACCTGGTGCGCCCGGATGTGCGCTTCGTGAACCGGCAGATCGGTTCCAGCACCCGTTTCCTGATCCATCTGATGCTGGAGCGCCTGGGCATCGATCCAAAAGACGTCATCGGTTTCGACAGCGGTGAATTCACGCACATGGCCATCGCCGCTCATATCGCCAGCGGCATGGCCGACGTCGGCATCGGCGTCGAGACCGCCGCCTGGCGATGCGGGCTGGAATTCGTGCCGCTGGCGCGGGAGCGTTATTTCTTCGGCATCAACAAGGAACTGGTCGGCACCCAGTCCCTGCAGCGGCTGCTGGACCTGATGAACGGGGACGCCTATCAGGAGTACGTGCGCAACCTGGTGGGCTACGATTGCAGCCTGCTGGGACAGGTCCAGACCCTGGAGCAGGCCTTCGGGCCGGCGTTCGCCTGTCGGCGCTGAGCGCAGGGGCCGCCGGACTCAGTGCAGCGAGAAATCCACGCGCGTGGCCGCGCCGCCGTCCTCGATC
>JANJTY010000598.1 GCA_024710865.1 Lysobacteraceae bacterium
TCCAGCAGGCGCGCGGTGCGGCGCACGATCGAGAGCCCCAGTCCGAGCCCGCGACTGCGGTCGCGGGCCGGATTGCCGATCTGGTAGAAGTCCTCGAACACGCGCTCGCGCTCGTCCGGCGCGATGCCGGGGCCGGTGTCCTCCACCGCGAGCCGCACCCGCGACGGATCCGGCAGCGACTCCAGCGCGAGGGTGACGCCGCCCTCGCGCGTGAACTTGAGCGCGTTGCCGATCAGGTTCACCAGCAGGCGCTGCAGCTGGCGCGGATCGGTGTGCACCCAGACCGGGCGCTCGGGCTCGGGCAGGCGCAGGTCGAGCCTCAGTCCGCGCTCGGCCGCCGTGGCGGCGAACTCCTCGCGCAGGCGCAGCAGCAGCGCTGCCGCATCCACCTCGACTGGCCGCACCTCCACCACGCCGGCGTCGAGCTGGGAGATGTCGAGCAGGGTGTCGAGCAGGTCGTTGCTCTGGCGCAGGGCCCGACTCAGGCTGCGGCTCAGCTCGCGCACCTGCACATCGCCCTGGCGGCGGGTGGCGAACTCCAGCGCGGTGGCGTTGATCGAGAGCGCGTGAAGCGGCTGGCGCAGGTCGTGGCTGGCGGCGGCGAAGAAGCGGGTCTTGGACAGGCTGGCCTGCTCGGCGCGGTCGCGCTCGGCGCGCAGCGAGGTGGCCAGGCGCTGGTTCTCGTCGGCCAGGAAGAACAGCTGGCGCAAGGTGCGGCCCTGGTCGCGCGCGAACAAGGCCAGGGTCAGGAACAGCAACGCGGTGAGCACGCCAGCCCCGATGCCCGCGCCATCCCCATGCAGCAGCCAGGCCAGGCTCAGGCCGCTGCCGACCAGCGCAGCCCAGGTCGCGTAGGCCCAGAACACGCCGCCCGCCGTCGCAACGCCGCCCGCCGCGAGGCCGACGCAGACCATGGTGTAGACCATGGCCTGTTCCGGGGTGTCTGCACCCATTAGCCAGGGGATCGGCAGCAGGCGCAGCAGGCCGGCGGCGACGAAGGCAAGCGACAGCCGCTGCAGGGCCGGGCCTGCCTGCGCCGGCGGCTCCCGCCGCAGGTGACGGCAGACGACGTGGCGCCACAGTTCGAAGACGGTGGCCAGCAGCAGCCACGCGAGGCCGATGCGATCCGCACCGGCCTGCCACAGCATCCAGGCGATGAAGCCGTTGATCGCGCACAGCACCAGCGGCAGGCGCGCGAGCTGGGTCGTGACCAGGCGCAGCTGCTCGGCCCGGAAGCGCGCCTCGGTGGAGGCCGTCGCCTCCGGCACCTTTGAACCCGCGTCTGCCCGCTCCAGGCCCGTGTCCATCCGCCCCCGCCCGCGACTGCCGCTGCGAGTCTGGCGCGATGCGCGCGCCAACGCCAGCGATCGGCCTGGGTTCAGAACAGGCGCAGTCCCTCGCGCGAGGCCTGGTACGCGGCCTCGGTGCGGTTGGCCACGCCAAGGGCGGAGAACACCGCCGACAAATGGCTCTTCACGGTCGAGGGCGCGATGCCCAGCTCGCGCGCGATCAGCTTGTTCGACAAACCGCGCGCGGCGGCGCGGTAGACGTCGATCTGGCGCGGCGTCAGGCCCGCGAGGCGTGGATCGCTCTCCGGTTCGCGCGTCGCCACCGGCGCGTCCGGCGGGGTCTCGAAGGGCAGGAAGATCTGCCCGGCCAGGACCTGCTCCAGGGCCGTGATCATCTGCTCGGAGCTGTACTGCTTGGGTACGAAGCCGGCTGCGCCGCAGTCGACGCTGCGCCGGATCAGGGCCGCGTCGGTCTCGCCCGAGAGCACCACGATGCGCGCCAGGCAGCCGGCCTCGCGCAGGCGCTCGATGGCCTGGTCGCCGTCGCCTTCGGCCAGGTGCCAGTCGAGCAGGACGAGGTCATGGTTGGCCGAAGCGACCTGCAGCGCGGCGGATTCGATGCTGTGCGCGGTGTCCACGCGCAAGCCGGGCAGCATCAGGCCGAGCAGACTGCGCAGACCCTGCAGGAACATCACGTGGTCGTCGACCATCAGCACGTGCATGGGAATTCCCTCGGCTTCGGCCGAACTGTAGTCGATCCACGCCGCCGGATGGCTCCGCCAATTGGCGGGTTGCGGTCGACGGTCTCCCCCATCCGGCGGAGGCGCGAGGACAGGTCCGCGGCCTAGGCTTGGACGGTCGCAGACGGCACGGCGCGGGACGGCCGCCAGGGAGCGCGACGCCACGGGCGGTGGGCAGCGGCAGGGAGGCCGCTGTCGACCCTCGCCCCGATCCTTCTTGGTGCGGGTACTCGCCCGCCAGGAGCCCGCAGCCGACATGAACGCCAGCGCGCTCGACCGCTTGCCTCCGCCATCGATCGGGAGCTCCGTGCGCAATCCACGCCTGCCGCTGCTCGACGGCCTCGCCGGCGGCCTGGATGCGGTCGCCCTGCGCTGCCGCGCGCTGCAGGATTCGGGGCGCATCGAAGCGGCCTGGCAGCCGGTGTTCGCCCAGCTCGGCGAGCGCGGGGCCGATCTCCGGCAACGGTTGCAGCCCAGCCTGCCGCGTCTGGCGCACGCGACCCTGCCTACCCTGACCGAACTCGAGGTGCTCGCCGCCTGCCTGGGCCAGGCCCTGGTCGAGCTCGAACGCACCCATCTGCGTGGCGGCGATCGCGCCGCGCTGTGGTTCGCCGCGACGTCCGCATCGACGGCGCTGCCCGCGCTGGCGCTGGGACTGGCGCGGCTGCGCTGAACCGGCCCGCCGCGCCGCGCGGCGCCCGGCCGTGCGGGCGACGCTCAGCCCGCGTCGTCCAGCCCGCGCCGCGCCGGCTCGCCGGCCAGCGCATGCATGCGTTCGACCGTGTCGCGCAGCAGGCCAGCCGGACCCAGCGCGCGCGCTTCGAACACCTGGGTGACCGATTCGTAGTAGCGCAGGGTGCCCTCGCGCCCGGCGGTGAAGCGCTCGAACACGGCCAGGCCGGGCTCCTGCCGGGCCAGGTCGGCGACCACGCTCTGCGCGTTGTGCAGCTTGTCGCAGGCCGGCACCAGCAGCTGGTAGGGCGATTTCGCGCGCAGCGCGGCGAGGTAGGCCAGCTTGCGCTGCCACCAGTGCTGCAGGCGCGCGGCCGGATCGCAGGCCTGGGCCTTGGCCTCGGCGCTGCCGTCGGTACAGGCCAGCACGATGTCGGCCACGGCGTTGCCGAAGCGGTCGCGGATCACCGCCTCGTGCCCCGCGCCGCAGTCCTCCAGCACGTCGTGCAGCAGGGCGGCGATGGCCTGGTCCTCGTCACCGCCGTAGCCGATGACCAGGGACGCGACCGCGAGCGGATGCTGCACGTAGGGCACGCACGTGCCCTTGCGGTACTGGCCGGCATGCGCGGCACGCGCGTACTCGACGGCGGCGCTGAAGCGTGGACTGAGCTCGCTCATGGCCTCTCCTGGCCCGCTGCGGGGCCGCTCGTGCCCCCGTGACTCCCCGTGCCCGATTCTGCGCCGGATCGGGCGCGGCCGGCACGCTCGCGCCTGAACGCGTCGTGTCGTTTCCCCTGCCGGCCTGCGTACTGTGGGACGGCCGTCACCGACGGCGGCCGTCCGGGTTACCCTGCGCCCCGGGGGACAGACGCGGGAATGCCGGCCCGGCCGGCGAGCGAGGCGACGATGCGCATCGGAATCGGCCTGCTGCTGGCGACGCTGGCGGCAAGCACCCAGGCCCAGCACAGCAACCCCACCGTGCCGGCCGGCTTTCCCAATGTGGCGCAGACGCCGGGGCAGCTGCTGTCCTCCGGCCTGATCGCGCCGACCCAGGGCCGCACCGCCATCATCGCGTACCACAACGGCGTGCTGGTCACGATTCCCGAGGCGCCCTCGAGCAACCCGGGCTCGGACCTGCAGGTGCGGACCTGGGACATCACGACCCCGGCGCGCCTGCTGAACCCGCTGGAGCTGGCCCAGCACGGCGTCACGCCGATGCCGATCAATGCGCACGGCTACCTCAAGAACGGGGACTTCCTCACCCTCGGCGACAACTACGACTGGGATCCGGCGCGCGAACCCTGGTCCTTCCGCGCCGACCCCACCGGCCTGGTGCGCGAGCGCAATCCCGACTTCCTCTGCGCCGGCGTGCGCGGCTGCCTGTTCGCGCCCTGGCTGATCCGCGGCACCTTCTGGAGCTACAGCGAGGTCGGCGGCAACGCCATGATCGACTTCGGCAGCTGGGGCAACACCCTGGGCGAGTGGGACCACCTCGGCCAGACCGGCGTCATCGGCCATCCCTTCCTGCTCGGCAACCTGCTGATCTTCGCCTCCGACCAGTCGCGCACCGGGGTGGCGACCTACGACGTCTCCGACCCGTCCAATCCGGTCCTGCTCGACGTGCTGCAGGAGGGCGGTCCGGGCGGCTACTGGCCCGAGCTGTGGGGCGGCGACGGCAGGCTCTACATCGTGTTTCCCTACAACACCGGCGGCAACGGCATGCGCGTTGTGGACGCCACCGATCCCACCGACCTGCGCCTGGTGGCGGACGTGCCGCTGAGCGGCGACGAGGCCATGTACGCGCAGTTCCAGGACGAGTACGCCTTCATCGGCTCCTGGAAGATCGACCTGCGCAGCTTCGAGCCGGTGCTGTTCTTCGATCCGGACACGGCCTGGGCCAACGCCTACGGCTCGGGCAACCGCATCAGCACCAGCCAGTTCGCCCTGCCGCTGGGCAACCTGCTGGTGACCGGCGGCGCCGCGCCCGACCACGGCATGGCGATCTGGGCGCACCAGGCCGCACCGGACACGCGTGGCCCCGAAGTCGGCTACCACATCCCGCGCGCCGGCCAGACCGGCTGGCCGACCAACCGCCTGCCGGTCAGCCTGCTGATCCACGAGGAGATCGAAACCCCGACCCTGATCAACGGCGATACCTTCATCGTGCGCCCGCTGGGCGGTGACGCGCTCGATGGCACGATCACCTTCGCCTTCGACGACGTGCTCACCTTCACCCCGGACGCGCCCTGGCAGGCCGACACCACCTACGAAGTGTTCCTGCCCGGTGGCGGCATCAAGGACGCCGCCGGCAACGGCATCGCCGAGTACCGCTTCACCTTCGCCACCGGCGCCAGCGTCGGCGGCAATGCGCCGCCGGTGGTGACGGCGCTCGACGGCAACCCGCAGCCCGCGCTGCCCGGCCAGACCCTGACCCTCTCGGCCACCGCCAGCGACCCCGAGGCCGGCGCCATGCAGTACCGCTTCGACTTCGGCGACGGCACGCCCAAGACGCTGTGGTCGGCCTCGCCCTCGGCCCTTCACGCCTATGCCGGGGAAGGCCACTACAGCGTCAGCGTGCAGGTGCGCGACGGCGGCGGCCTGCTCGCCTCGTCCAGTCGCCGCATCAGCGTGCTCGCGCCCGCCGCCGGCGCCGGCACGCAGTCGGCGCCGCTGGTCTGCGCCGCCGCGCCTCGGCGCGTGTTCACGGTCAACCCGGACAGCGACAGCCTGACCGCGGTCGATGCCGACACGCTGGCGGTGCTGTACGAGGTGCCGACCTGCGCCGATCCGCGCAGCGTGGCGCTGGCCGGCGACGCGCTCTGGATCGCCTGCCGCGACGACGATGCGCTCGAGGTGCGCGCGGCCGACGACGGCGGCCTGATCGAACGCCTCGATCTCGATTACGGCGACGCCCCGGTCGCGCTGGCGGCGAGCCCGGACGGCGGCAGCGTCTTCGTGAGCGCGAGCGGGCCGGGCGAGCTGATCCGCTTCGACGCCGCGACCGGCGCCCGCAGCGGCACGCTCGCGCTAGGCCCCAGTGCCGGCGCGCTGGCGGTCAGCGCGGACGGCGGCGAGGTCTACGTCGCGCGCCACCGCTCGGCCCTGCACCAGGCCGAGATCTGGGAAGTGGATACGGCCGGCGGCATGAGCCTGGCCCGCACCCTGCGCGTGCGCCGCATCGGCGGCGAGACCAATGTCGACGGCACCGGCGGCGGTCGCGGCGTGCCCAACCTGCTCTCGGGCCTGACCCTAGATCGCCACGGCGAGGTGCTGTGGTTCACCGCCACCAAGGCCAACACCGAGCGCGGCCTGACCTTCCAGGACGACCTCGATTCGGACAACACGGTGCGCAACGTGCTGATCGGCATCGACCTGGCCAGCGGCACGGTGCGGCGGCACCTCGACATCGACAATTCCGACTCGGCCAGCGCCGTGGCGCTCTCGCCGCAGGGCGACTACCTGCTGGTGCCGCTGCAGGGCAACAACCAGCTCGCCGTGTTCGACGCGCTCTCGGCCGCGAGCAGCGCGGGCATCGGCGGCCTGGTCACGCGCCTCGGCACCGGCGCCGCGCCGCAGGGCGTGTGCAGCGATGCCGCCACCGGGCGCAGCTTCGTGCAGGACTTCCTCGGCCGCTCGCTGCGCGTGATCGAGACCGCGCCGCTGTTCGCCGCCGGCACCATTTCGCTCAGCGACAGCACGGTGTCCACGGTGGCGAGCGAGACCCTGGCGCCGGCGGTGCTGCAGGGCAAGCGGATCTTCTACCACGCCTCCGACCCGCGCATGAGCGCCGAGGGCTACCTGTCCTGCGCCACCTGTCATCTGGATGGCGACCAGGACGGGCGGGTGTGGGATTTCCACGGCCGCGGCGAGGGCCTGCGCAACACCACCAGCCTGCGCGGCCGCGCCGGCACCGCGCAGGGCAACGTGCACTGGAGCGGCAACTTCGACGAGATCCAGGACTTCGAGCACGACATGCGCGGCCCCTTCGGCGGCACGGGCTTCCTGAGCGAGGCCGAGTTCGCCCTCGCGCCGACCCCGCTCGGCCCGCCCAAGGCCGGACTCGATGCCGACCTCGACGCGCTCGCCGCCTACGTCGCCAGTCTCGGCCACGCGCACCTGCCGCGCAGCCCGCACCGCCAGCCGGACGGTTCGATGACCGCCGCCGCGGTTCAAGGCCAGGCCCTGTTCCTGCGCGAGGGCTGCAGCGACTGCCACGGCGGCGCCGAGTACTCCGATTCGCGCCTCGGCAACGCTCTGCTGCACGACGTCGGCACCCTGCGCACCAGCTCCGGCTTCCGCCTCGGCGGGCCGCTGACCGGCATCGACACGCCCAGCCTGCTCGGGGTCTGGGACACCGCGCCCTACTTCCACGACGGCAGCGCGGCCAGCCTGGCCGAGGTGTTCCGCGTCGCCGGCGGACCGGTGCTGCAGGCCGAGGACGGCGTTCGCAGCGGCGGCGCGCAGACCTTCCAGAACTGGGTCTGGCCGCTGGCGGATTTCAGCATCAAATCGACCCAGGCGGTGCAGTTCGACGTCGCCGGCGCGAGCCTGGCCTTGGCCGGCATCGACGGCGGCAGCGGCGGCAGCGGCGCGCTCGAAGTGCGCTACAGCGCCAGCTACGGCACCGTGCATCCCTTCGAGATCCGCATCGTGGGCAGCGGCCTGGACCAGACCACGCCCCTGCCCCTGCCGGTGACCGGCAACACGCCCGAGTGGCTGTTCCATGTCTGGCGCACGGTGCGCGTCGAGGGCCTGAGCTTCGCGCCCGGCGCGAACACGGTGACCATCCGCGACCCCAGCGGCCGCTACGTCGCGATCGACGAAGTGCAGATCACCACCCCGGCGCAGACCGCGCTGGCCGACCCGCACCGCCGCGTCGCGGCCTTGCCCACCGGCGAGCAGGACGCCCTGATCGCCTTCCTGCTGCAGCTCGACGCCAGCGCCGATGTGGCGCCGCCGGCGAATGCGGTCTTCGCCGACGGCTTCGAGTGAGACGGTTGGGAACGGGCCGTGCTGCTCCAGCGCCCTCATTCGCTCGACGGGCACTGGATCACTCGCGCAATCCAGCCAGCAGGTTCTTGAATCCGATCAGCAGGTAGATCAGGCCCTTGCGGAAGCGGGTACGGGTACAGACGATGTGCACGTGCGGCCAGGCGCACCGCGCCAGGCGCGGGCCATTCTGGATGAGGGTGAAATTGCTCGCGTCGCCGGTGCTGCGCAGCGCGAGCGCCTCCGCCTGGCGGCGCGCCTCGGCGATCAGGCTGCCGGGTTCGGCAAGGCCGTCCGGGTCGATCAGCACATAGTGGTCGACCGGGAAGCTGCGTCGGTGCACGAGCTGCATGGTCACTTGCCCGCCTCCAGCTGATCCAGCTCGTGCTGCAGGTTGCGCCTTGCCTGCGCTTCGAAGCGGTCGCGGCATGCAGGTGTGCGATAGATGGATGGCCGCCCCAGCATCGCCCTCAGGAAGCGGGCGCGCGCTGGCTTGAACAGGCGTTCGGGAACGCGCGCGAACTCCTCCCGGATCGCCCGCCGATAGTGGCGATAGACATCCGGCACCGCGCCAAGCACCGCAAGATCGGCATCGAACAGGGCATCGAAGGCCGGGTCCGCATCCGCGTGGCCCGCGGTGGCCAGCACGGCGCGCGCGACGAACTCGCACTCTCGTTCCGGAAGGCCGGCCGCCAACAGCCGCTGACGGGCCAGCTTCGCGCTGCGCCGTTCGTTGTCGCTTCGCCCAGGCTGGTACACGGCGTCGTGGAACCACGCCGCCAGGTGCAGGCGTCGGTCGGCATCCAGGTCATCGAGCAGGTCGAGCACCTGGCTGAGGTGCGCCGCGTCGTGGTAGCGGCGGTGCGGCTCGCCGTACCTCGCCACCAGCTCCTCGCCGATGGGAACCGCATCGCGCAATCCCAGCTGGCGGCTCAGGTCATTCCAGCGTTGGATCAGGTCGTCCGGCATCGGCGCTCCTTAACTTGGGCGCATGACCAACTATCGCGATCAGGCTAGCAGCGTTGCCGTGCTCGTGCAATATTGTTTGGGCAAACACCCAATACATGCCCCATGGGACGACGCTCCAACACCGATCTTCGCCGACAGCAGATCGTCGATGCCCTGCAGTCTGAAATGGCTGCCGTCGGATTCAGCCGCGCCACGACCAAGTCGATCGCCGACCGCGCCGGTCTCGCGCCGGGTCTGGTGCACTACCACTTCAAGGACAAGGCGGCGATCCTCGATGCGCTGCTCGACCGTCTGATCGCGCAGGCCGATGCGCGCTGCGCGGCGCTGACCGCCGATGCCGCGTCGCCGCTCGACAAACTGCGCGGCTACATCGCTGCGCGCGTCGGCGAGGGCGCAGCGGCCGAGGCCGAGCAGGTCGCCGTATGGGTCGCCCTGATCGCCGACGCGATGGCGATTCCCGAGGTGCGAGAGCGCCTGTCGGCCTGGCTGGCTGGCGATCTCAAACGCCTCGCCGCCTGGTTTCGCGCCGCGGGCATGGGCTCACCGCAGGCGCACGCCGCCATGCTGGTCGCAGCGGTGCTGGGCTCGTTCTCCCTGCACGCACTGGCCGTTGCCGGCGTGCCCAGGGGATACGCCGCAGCGCAGTTGCGCGCCTGGCTCGATGCACTGGTCTAGCAGGCCGACTCACACGCTTTCGCGCGCCGGCGGCCTTCTGCTGTCGCGGAGCAGGCGGGCGCGGAAACGGGAAGGTCCTCACGCCCGTTCCGTGTCGCGAGCGGTCCTGGCGTCGCGCTTCACACTTCCCCCTTTTCGTTCGCAGCGCGGCAGGAGGGTGCTTCCGGCCCGACTCTCCGGCTCCGAACCCGCCACCCCGCCTCGAGCCTTCCCCTGCCTGGCAGGAGAGGCAGGACACTCCGATCGCCTTCCTGCTGCAGCTCGACGCCAGCGCCGACGTCGCGCCGCCGTCGAACAGCGTGTTGGGCGACGGCTTCGAGTAAGGAATGTTCCTGCTTTGCCGATTCCTTAACCCGCAGCGAAGAAGCGGTTAACGGCGAGGCAAGGGAGCCGCAAGCTTGGGCGTGCAGGCTGGTGCGCCATGGACATGCCGCGCGCCCCCGCAATGGACTTCGCTTCCGCCGACTGCATCGATCGCACCCATCCGTGCCGCGATGAGGTCGAGGCCTTCATCCAGCGCATCTATGCGGACCGCTTCGAGGCCCATCCGACCTCGCTCATGCCGCAGCTGCTGGCCTTCCGTGATGCCGAGGGCGCGCTGCTCGCCGCCGTGGGACTGCGCAGCGCGGCCGCGGGCGATCTCTTCGTCGAACGCTACCTCGGCGCCCCGGTCGAGACCGAGCTGGCGCGCCGGATCGGCTTCCGTCCGCGCCGCGGCGAGATCGTCGAACTCGGCAACTTCGCAGCGCAGAGCCCGGGCGCGGCACGTGCCCTGATCCTGGCCCTGATCCCGCTGCTGCGGGCGGCCGGCATGCGCTGGACCCTGTTCGCCGCCACCCGCCAGCTGCGCAACGCCTTCGCTCGCCTCGGCCTCGATCCGCGCTTCCTGTGCCGGGCCGAGCGCCGCGCCCTGGGCGAGGAGGCGGCGCTATGGGGTCGCTACTACGAGACCGATCCCGAGGTGCTGTTCGGCGATCTGCTGCATGCGCGCCTGCCGGCTCGCGTGGCCGGCGACGCGGCGACAGCGTCCGAGGCGTTCGCCGCCCTGCGCCTGCGCTGCGGAGCGGCGGCATGAGCGCAGCGTCGAATCCACTGCTGCGACTCGCGCTCGACGGCGCGGCGCGACGCGCGCCCGACGCGGTGCTGCTGGCCGGCGACGGCCTGGAGCTGCACGTCGGCGCACTGGGCGAGCGCGTGGCGGATCTGCAGGCCAGGCTGCGCTGCGAGGGCCCGGTGCTGGCCAGCCGCCTCGACAACGGCATCGAGGCGGTGCTGGTGGAGCTGGCCGCGCAGGCCGGCGGCCAGGCCGCGCTGGCGCTGCCGCCGTACTTCACGCCAGACCAGCTCCGTCACGCGCTGGACCAGTCCGGCGCACGAACCCTCGTGCTTGCGCCCGGCGCGCGGCCGCCGGGT